>CBDUCW010000352.1:0-1594 GCA_965365745.1 uncultured Trueperaceae bacterium | reverse complement strand
GATCGACATGGCTCGGCGCATGGGCGAACGCGACGTGCCGACGACCGCACGACGCCAGGTGTACCGGTGCTTCGACGGCCTCACGCTCGCAACGCTGCTCTCCGAGACGAATCGCCGGCGCCTCGCCTACGCGCTCGGCCGCCTCCCCATCGACCAGGTGAGCTAGCGGCCACGGGTACAGTGGCGCCGATGTCGCTGCTCGTTCGCGTCGCTTCACGGAACTTGTTGCGCCATCCGTGGCGGACCCTGGCCACCGTGCTGGGCGTTGCGCTCGGGATCGCCGCCGTCCTCGCCACCCTCTCGGTGGGCGCGAACGTCGAAGCGAATCTCGCCGCCTCGCTCGAGCTCGCATCGGGCGACGTCGACCTCGCCGTCGTCCCCGGAAGCGGAGGGCGGGCGGTCTTCGACGAGGACGCGGCACGCGAGCGCATCGCCGACGTCGCAGGCGTGGAGCGGGTTCGCCCGGTGCTCGAAGCCCGCGCCGAGCCGCTTCGCGCTGGACGCGACGCGACGGCGACGATCGTTCCGGGAATCGACACCGGCTTTCAACTCGCGGGTCGCGACGTGTCGGAACCCGAGAATCTCCCCGCCGTGCTCGCGTCGGGACGGTTTCCGCGACCCGACGAAGCGGGGATCGCCCTTGGGCAGGCGTTCGCCGACGCACGAGGGATCGAACTCGGGACGCGCCTTCGTCTCGCGAGCCAAGCGGGCGAAATCGCATTCACCGTGACCGGGCTGCTCGACGGCGCGACCGGCTATGGCGCGACGAACGGCGGTCGCGTGGGGCTCGTCCCGCTCGACGTGCTTCGGCGCGACCTCCGACTGCCGGGTCGGGTGTCGAGGCTCGAGATCGGCGTCGCGGCGGGCCTCGCCGTCGACGAGGCCGAAGCGCGTCTGACCGCCGCGCTCGGCGACGCCTACGTCGTCATCCCGCCCGCCCGCTCGGGCACCAGTGCAACCGGCATCGTCGACACGCTGCAAGCGGGCCTCCTCGTGCTCGCAGCCACGCTCATGGCGCTCGGCGGCTTCCTCGCCTACAACACCTTCGCCGCGTCGGTCGTCGAACGCCGGCGCGAATACGCCCTGCTGCGCACGATCGGCTTCCGCCGCCGTGACGTGCACCGGCTCGCCCTGATCGAAGCCGCGTTCGTCAGCGCTGCGGGCGCGCTCGCCGGGATCGCGCTCGGCGTCGTCCTCGCCTGGGGCCTGACGCGGCTGAATGCGTTCGTCCTCGGCTTCGACGCGCAAACCCTGGTCGTACCGATCGCTGCCGTCGCCATCGCGACGGGCGTTGGCGTCTCGGTCGCCCTCCTCGCCGGCGTCCTCCCGGCGCGCACCGCTTCGCGAACGCCCCCGCTGGTGGCGCTGCAGCGCAGCGAGGTCGGCCACGGGCCGACGTCGCGATCCCGCCTCTTCGGACTCCTCGCCCTGGGCCTCGGCGTCGCAGCGGCCACGGCCCCGTGGGCGGGGCCGTGGTCGATCGTCGGAAGCGGGCTCGCGATGGCGTTCTTCTTCGTGGTGTTCCGTTTGCCGGTATTGGCGTTCCGGGGTTTAGAGGCCGTCGTTGAGCGTATTCTGGGCATCAGGGAAAAGG
>CBDUCW010000351.1:0-1700 GCA_965365745.1 uncultured Trueperaceae bacterium | reverse complement strand
GGTCCCGAGCAGGCGCAACGCGCCCTCGGCCGCGGCCACGGCTTCTTTCCACCGGCTTTCGTCGGCGAGCTCCGATGCCTGGGCCAGCTCGCGCGCGAACGCCGCCTCCTTCTCCCCCGCGCTCTTCCTCGTCGTCGCGGTGACGGTCGCGTAGACGCCGCCGCCGATCAGGAGAACGGCGAGGACCAGCGTGGCCAGCACGATCGTGCGACGGTTGCGCTGCGTCTCCCACTCCGTGAGGCGGCGATGTTCGGCTTCTCGAGCTGCCAATGGAGTCGCACGTGCGCCTTGGCGACGTCGACCTTCGCCTTGCGGCCGCGCTCGTCGAGCGCCGCGAAGTGGGCGTGGACGCGCTTGGCGACGATGCCCGCGTGGGCGGGACGTTCGCCCGGGACCGCGGCGAGGGATTCCTTCGCCAGCTCGATGAGCGCGGTGTCCGCGCCGCACGCGTCGAGCCGTTTGCACGCGTCCTCGGTCCGGCCCTGCGCGGCCATGACGATCGTGTCGGCCGCCTCGCCGACGTAGGGAGGCTCGCCGGTGAGGATTTCGCAGAGCACCGCGCCGAGCGCGAACACGTCGGCGCGCTCGTCCAGCTGGTCGACCTGCCCGAGCGCCTGCTCGGGCGGCATGTACGCGGGTGTGCCCATGATCGAGCCGGCGATCGACTGCGAGCCCTCGCCGGCGCCCGAGCGCAGCGTCGCGATGATGCTGACCGGCACCGCGGCCTCCCCGGCGGGTTGCTCCTTCTTGCGCCCGCGGGTGTCTGTCCCGAGCACCTTGCCGAACCCCCAGTCGACGACGAGCACCTCGCCGAAAGGGCCGACCATGATGTTGGCCGGCTTGAGGTCGCGGTGGATTACGCCACGCGCGTGGCAGTACGCCATCGCGTCGCACAGTTGCTCGAACTGGCTGAGGAACGTCGCCAGCTTGTGCGCCGGGTCGGGCCGGTCCTGCAGCAGGCTCGCGAGCGTCGCCCCCTTGATGAGCTTCATGACGAAGTGGGGGCGTCCGTCTTTCTGGATTCCGAGACCGTAGATCGGGACGATGCCCGGGTGCTGCAGCTGGCTGCCGACCTGCGCCTCCTCGATCAGGCGCTCGGCGACCTGCGGCACGGTCGCGCGATCCGAACGCAGGACTTTCAGCGCGACCTCGCGGCCGAGGTTCGTGTCGCGCGCCTTGTAGACCACGCCCACGCCGCCCTTCGCGATGAAGCCGAGGATCTGGAATTGGCTGTCCTCGACCGGCGCCTCGTCCTGCGGCGTCGACGGCAGCAGCGGCCCCGACTCCTCCGCCGCGTCGTGGAGCATGACCTGCGTCTTGGCGCCGTACATGCGCCCGATGCGCTGGACGATGCTCTCCTGGGGCTCCGTGGGGCCCGGTTGCTCGGTCGGAGTCGGCTCGTCGGCGTGCTCGCCGTTGTGAGTACGGGGATCGTCCGTCATCTGCCACCTACCTGCAGGCTTCCCCGCCCGAACAGGTTCTAACGTCTTGGGGCCCCGGAATAAAGGGGCAGCTAGCCGGCGCTCTTCCCGATCGCGAACGCGGCGCGCACGACGAGCAGCCAGCCGATGCCGGTCGCGACGCCGCCCAGCGCCGAGAGGTTGCGGGCGAGGTCGATGCTCGAGACCGTCGCCGCTATGGCCTGAACGACCGTCGCTCCCACGAAGAGCAGCATGGCGCCGCGCAGCTCGCCCTCGCCG
>CBDUCW010000350.1:0-1718 GCA_965365745.1 uncultured Trueperaceae bacterium | reverse complement strand
CACTGGTCAGCCGCTGCAGATCGAGCTGGGCCGCGGCCGCGTAGAAACCTTCGGACCACCGGGAAGTGAACGTGTGATTGGCGCCGGAGAGATCGCCGACGTCGCTGTCCTGCCGGTCCCGGCGGCGCAGCGCGGTCTGGTACCCCGGGCTGAGGCTGGACGTGGCGGCGTACACGAGGGAAGCGTCGAGGCGATGATTCACCGTGCGATCGTCCGACGAGCTCCTTCCCACGAGCGTTCGCGTGGAGAACTCGGCCTCGGTCACGTAAAGATCGGGGTTCGTGACTCCGAGCTTCACGTCCACGAACTTGAGGTAGCGCCCCGCCACGTCCGTGAACGAGAACTCCCAGCCCTGGAGTATCGTGCCGAACTCGCGGTAGCGGGCTTCGGCGGCAGCCGCCATCGACGCCGCCGCCTTGC
This sequence comes from uncultured Trueperaceae bacterium, assembly GCA_965365745.1. Classification (GTDB taxonomy): domain Bacteria; phylum Deinococcota; class Deinococci; order Deinococcales; family Trueperaceae; genus CBDUCW01. Next base: position 1,298 of record CBDUCW010000350.1, on the reverse strand, counting down.
CGGCGCCGACCACGACCAGCGCCCCGTCGCCCTCGGGCACGGGAACGTGCGACGGCACGATCCGTTCCGGTTGGGCCGCGTCGACCGCCGCGCGGAAGGCCGCTTCGAGCAGCGCCCGCGCCGGATCGGCGGGAGCGCTCGCCTCAGCCGAGCCCATCGATGGCGTCCCGAATCACCGTCACGCTGGCCTCGAGCGCCGCGCGTTCGTCGGCATCGAGATGCGGCTCGAGCGTGTGCAGGACCCCGTCGCGCCCGAGGACGCGCGGAAGGCTGTAGGCGACCCCGTCGTGGCTCATGGCCACGGTCAGCACGCTGCGTTCGTCGGCGCCGATCGCGCCCACGATGCGCGAGAGCGCGGCACCGACCCCGAAGTAGGTGGCGCCCTTGCGCTCGATGATGTCGTAGGCGGCGCGGCGCACGTCGCGGTCGATCGCCGCCCGGTCCTCGGTGGCCCAGCGCCCGCCCAGGCGGCGCACCGCATTCGCGATCGGTTCGCCGCCAATCCGGATCCCGCTCCAGGCGATGATCTCGGAATCGCCGTGCTCGCCGAGCACGTAGCCGTGCACGTTCTTCGGGCTCACGCCGGCGTGGTGGGCGACGAGCGCACGCAGACGCGCGGTGTCGAGCGTGGTGCCGGAGCCGATCACGCGGCGCGGGTCGACGCCCGCGGCCTCGCGGGCCGCGACCGCCGTGACGTGCGTCAACACGTCGACCGGGTTGGTGGCCACGCACAGGATCGCGTGGGGGCTCGCGGCCACGATCCGCGGCACGATGTCGCGGAAGATGGCGGCGTTCTTGGCGGCGAGGTCGAGGCGCGTCTCGCCCGGGCGCTGGTTGGCGCCGGCCGCGATCACGACCACGTCGGCGGCGTCGAGGTCGGCGTAGTCGCCGGCGGTGACGCGCGTTCCGTGGCTGAAGGGGGTGGCGTGGGCGATGTCCATCGCCTCGCCTTCGGCCTTGGCCGCGTCCCGGTCGACGAAGACGATTTCGGTCGCGCGGCCCTGCAACACCAGGGCCGATCCTGCAGCGGCGCCGACGAACCCGGCACCGACGATTCCGATCTTCATGAAGGTTCCTCCGGCGGCGACGGTATCATGGGGGCATGTTCGGCATTTTTCGGCGCCAAGACCCCCGCTTCAAGGACGAAGGGCAGTTCCTGCTCGCCCGCGTACGCACGGCGAAATCGGGCGAGATCATCCCGGTGCGGCTCTCGAAGTCCGCCGAAATGAGTTCGGTCGGCGGCGGCTACTTCGTGCGCAAGGTGCTCGTCGGGCCCGACACGCTCGACGAAGCCCGCC
>CBDUCW010000349.1:0-1718 GCA_965365745.1 uncultured Trueperaceae bacterium | reverse complement strand
AGGATGCGTCGTTCGAGGTGCCGGGCCAGACGGGTGTGGGGCAGACCGCCCTGCGACAGCGGGGCGACGAGGATCGAGGTCAGCCCGACCAGGTTCGCACCGAGCACGTCGGTGAACAGCTGGTCGCCGATCATCGCCGCGCGCGCCACCGGGACGCCGAGGCGACGCACCCCGCGGCGGAACGCGAGGGGGAGCGGCTTGCCGACGAGGGCGATGCCGTCGACGAACGCGGCGCGGCTCTCCGTTCGAAACGACGACCGCAGGGATGTTCGCAGCGTCCAACTCGGCGAACCACCGCAGCACGGGCGTCGCCAGATCGAGCGAGCCGGAGGGCAGCAGCGTGTCGTCGAGATCAACCAGTACACCGTCGATGCCCAGGGAGCGCAGCTTCGCCGGCGTGAGCGTCCAGGCGGCCTCGACGACGAGGTCGGGGTCCAACACCATCGGCCCAAAGTAGCACGGGCTCCGGAGCGGCGACGCCAAGAACCTAACGCCCGGGACGCGGCTTCCGACGGTCGTGGATCGGCCTAGGAAGCGGCCTCCGATGCCCCGCTCGCGGAGGCTGCAGCGGCCGCTCCGCCGCCGAGTCCGACGACCTCGTCGACGAGGCGCGCGAAGTCTTCGGGGGCGTCGATCCAGGGGTAGTGCCCGCTGTCGAGCAGGCTGACGAGGGCGTCGTCGCGGCGCTCGAGGATCGCCGTGATCTGGTCGGGGTAGCTGGTGCGATCGGCCGTTCCCGCCAGCACGACGATGGGCACGTCGAGTTCGCCCAGTTCGGGCAGCGCGTCGAGGCTCCAGAGGTCCGTGGGCTCGGCCATGTTGCCGGGGCCGAAGGCGGCCTCGGCGTCGGAGTGCTCGAGCCGCAGGCGCGACGACGGGCTGGGGAACTGCAGGGCGTCGAGCAGCGGCTTCGCGGCGCTGAGCTCGAAGGCCTGATCGACCAGCCGTTCGGGGTCGAGCGCGTCGGGCTCGGCGAGCGCCGCCTCCGGGGGCAGCGCCTCGTCCTCGCGCCCCGCTCGAGCCGCCGACGCGCGCTGCAGGGTGCGGGCCAGCATCGGCATCGAGGCCCACGGATTGACCAGCAGCAGCCGGCCGATCCGCTCGGGCATCGCCTGCGCCGCCCGGATCGCCACCAGGGCGCCGAAGCCGTGGGCGAGGAGGACCGGCGCCGCGGCCGCGCTCGCGTCGTCGGCGTCCGCCGGCAAGGCGTCGAGGATGACGCGGACGTCGTCGGCGAGCGTGTCGAGGTCGAAGGGCGCGCCGGCGTAGCTGCGCCCCGAACCGCGCTGGTCGGCGTAGATCATGCGCAACGCCTCGAGATCGTCGCCGGCGAGATCCCGGAACGAGAAGCTGTTGTAGCCGGGACCGCCGTGCAGGAACAGCACCGTGGGCGCGTCGCTGCGGCCCACGACCTCCACGTAGAGGTCGGCGTCGTCGCGTTCGATGTGGAAGGCGCGGTCGACGAACATCAGGCCGTACCCGGGGCGAAGCGCCAGCGGGCCGCGCCGTCCGGCGTGGCGATCGCTGCGAGGTCGTCGGCCGCGCCGCGGCAGACGAGGAGCGCGAGGTCGGCCTGGTCGCGGCTCACGAGCAGTTCGGTGCGAACCGCGGCAGGCGCCGCCGCCGCGACGCTCTGGAGGCGCGTCTGCGCATCGGCGCCGCGAAGTTCGAGAAAGTCGGTGTGGGGCGTACGATCCATACCGGGAGTCTAGTCCCGG
>CBDUCW010000348.1:0-1758 GCA_965365745.1 uncultured Trueperaceae bacterium | reverse complement strand
CGAGCCCAGCCTCGAGCACTTCACGTACATGCAGAACCTGTTCAACACGGGCGGGAGCTCCCGCTCGGGCTTCATGGGGCTCCATCTGAAGCCCGCCGAGACGGCCACGCTGCACCTATGGATCCCCGAAGAGCACCGCGGGGAGTGGGAGATCGGCTGCTTCATCCCCGGCCACTACGAGGCCGGCATGAAGGCGCCGTTCGTCATCACCTAGCGCCGCCCCGCGCTTCGTCCGCCCAGCCGCCCCCCCGCCGTCTCACGAAAGGAACGTCCTGCATGCGCACCCAACTCCGTCGGTTCCCGACCCCCATCCGCACCTGGCTCCTCGCCCTCGCCGCCGCCCTGTTCGGCATGGCCGCCGCGCACGGCTACGACATCACCATCGAACCGGTCGGCCACTGGCACCTGTTCGACGCCAAGACCATGACGTTCCACGTCGCCGAGCACGACACCGGCGATCCCGTCGCGGGGCTCAACGTCGTCGCGCGGATCTACCGTGCGGGTTCCGAGCGCGTGACCGAGCGCAGCGTCGAGGATGAGCGCGTCGTCGATGCCGGCGGCGGCACCTACACGCTCGAGTACACCCCCACCGCCCTGGACGCCTACGCGGTCGTCGTCGGCTTCGAGATCGAAGACGAGTCGTTCCAGTCGGCGCCACTGGTGTTCGAAACCAGCAAGGCGGGCGAAGAAGGCATCCGCGTCGACGCCGCCGGCACCTCGTTCGTGTACCAGATCCGCTACCTCTGGTCACCCGGCCACATCCACGCGAACGACACCGAGCCCGTCACGATGCACTTCGAAGTCATGCGCGGCATCGCCCGCGGCGACGACATCAATTGGGATCGCCCCTGGACGAACGCGTTCGACCACGTCACCGAAGCGGCCGACATGCGCGTCGTGGTGATGGGCGAGGACGGCGAGATGCTCGGCACGGTCACCCCGACCTACATGGGGCGCGGCATCTACGAGGCGCAGCGCATCTTCAGCGCCGAAGAGGTCGATCACGGCCGCGACTACCACGTCATGCTCGAGTTCGTGGACCCGGTCCACGGCGCCATGGTCACGCACGGCGAGCCGTACGAACTGCACGCGGTGCCCAGCCACTGAGGTAGGTACGACGGGCGCGGCGGGGTCGGCCGCGCCCAAACCACAACTCCTTTCAGGCCCGGAGCTCGGCCCCCGTTGGTTCCGGGCCATACGCATGGACCCGTGCGGCGCCGGTGTCCTGGTTCGGGCTTCACGATCGGCGTTCGAACGGCCACGCTCGCGCTCGTCGAGGGCCGGCCGCCGACTCGGCCGGCGATCCGCGTCGGGTGGACGTGGGTGCAGGCGTCGAGGATCGCGTTCGCGAGCACCCTGTCCGCCACGACGAGAGGCAGCCGTGTGGCTGCCTCTCGGTGTCGATCGTGGGTTGGATCCGGCTGCGCGCGGGGCGCGCAGCCGGGACGAGGGAGATGGCTCAGAAGAACCCGTCGAGCCATTCCACGTTGACGTGGATTCCGTAAAAGTTGTCCAGCGGCACAGCGAAGGTCGCCGTGGCGCCGTCGTCGTTGTCGTGGAAGAACTTGTCGTCGAACTGTCCGGGGATCGGGGCCGCGCCCGTGCTGGCCGGATCTTCGGCGTATGCCTGGATCTGGACGTTTGCGGAGCCGTCCTCGTCGAATCGCCATCCGGCGTTCAGCGTGATCGTGATGTCGATCACGTCCACGACACCGCCGGACTGGGAGCCACCACCTACTACGCCGGCATCGAAGCGGG
>CBDUCW010000347.1:0-1781 GCA_965365745.1 uncultured Trueperaceae bacterium | reverse complement strand
GGCCATCGTCTTCCAGCAGTTCGCACCCGTGCTGACCATGCACATCTCCAACTCGCAGAGAATCGTGGTCCCCTGAGCGGGCCTGGCCTGCTCCGACGCCCCCGCGGGCCGCCTCGTGCCACTCGGCTTCGTCACCGAGATGCCCACCCTCCTCGCCGCCGCCGACGTCGTGCTCGCCAAGGCCGGGGCCGCATCGACGCTCGAGCCGCTTGCGCTCGGAACCCCCGTGTTCCACACGAGCTTCGTGGCCGGGAACGAATGGGCCAACGTCGAATTTTGCGTCGACCGGGGCGTCGGGGCGTGGGTCCCCACCGGAGACGCGATGCTCGAGCGGCTACGTCCCCTGGTCGAGGACGCGGCGGCCCTGCGCGACCTCCGCGCGCGGGTGGATGCGCTCGACCTCGCGGACGGGGCAACCGCGATCGCGGAGATCGTCGCGTCCGACCTTCTCGAGGCGCCGGCGCACCTGTCGGCGACCGCCGCGCCGGCCCCGGACCCGTCCGAAAGCCCGGGGCCGTGACGCCACGGCTCGTCCGAGCGCTGGTCGTGTCGGTGCTCGCAAGCTCCGGCGGGCTCGCCCTTCTGGTCGTGTTCGGCCCCGACGTGTCGTGGGCGCGAATCCGCGGCTTGACGCCCGCGCCGATCGCGGCTGCGATCGCATCGCTCGCCGTCTGGTTCGTTCTGGCAGCCCTCCGACTGGTCGTGCTCAGCGCCGACCTCGGCGTGCGGCTGCGCTTTCGTGCGGCGGCTCGTGCCCACACGGTCGGTCTCTTCGGCACGATGGTCACGCCGGGCGGGAGCGGCGGTGCGCCGGCGACGGCCTTGGTCCTTGGGCAGCAGGGGCTCACGGTCGAGGCCGGGTGGGTCGTGGCGATCGCCGTGCTCGCGGCCGACACCCTGTTCTACGGGTGGTCGCTTCCGCTCGGTCTGGTCGTCCTCGTTCAACGCGGGTTGTTGCCCGCGAGTTCGAGTTGGATCCCGCTCGGCGTGCTCGGAGCCACGCTCGCGGCGGTGCTCGCCTTCGTGTTGATCTTCCGCGTCCACTGGCTCGATGGACTCGCCGACCGGCTGTTCCGTGGGCCCCTGCTCCGGTTCCGTCGGCGTTCGCTCCGGGCGATCCGCGGATTCACCAACACGTCCGACTCCTTCCCCTACCGCAATCCCGTATGGCACCTGAAGATCCAAGGCCTCACGGCCGCGAGCTGGATCGGGTTCTTCATGGCCCTGCCGCTGATCGCATCCGCCTACGGCGCCCGCTTCGATCCCGTCGGCGGGACCACGTTCCTGCTCGTGGCCACCGCCCTCTCCGCCGTCGTTCCCACGCCCGGCGCCTCGGGCTTCTTCGAAGTCGGCGTGGGCGCGTACCTCGTGCGTCTCGACGCCGACGCTCCAGCCACGGTGATCACCATCGTTTGGCGCCTGATCACCTTCTACGTGTTCTTCCTGATCGGGCCGCTCGTCGGCGGCTACGTGCTCGCGGCAGGGGATCGCTCCCCGACCGGCGCCATCGGCGAGATCGACAAGGCCGATCCTCGCGAGCGGACGGACGGGGCCGTCTCCGAGTCGACCCCGCCGTCCCGATCGTCGTGATTATGGCGCCTCCGCGCACCGCCCCGCGCCGGAGGGCGCTCCCGGTCCCTTCAGCGCACGGCGGCGGAGCACAGCGACGTGCGGCACGTCATGCTTCCCTACAGCCATGACCGCCGCCTCCGTTTCCTTCGTCATCCCGACCCACGCGCGCTGCGCGACCGCTCGGCCGATCAGTTCGAGATCTTCGCCAT
>CBDUCW010000346.1:0-1904 GCA_965365745.1 uncultured Trueperaceae bacterium | reverse complement strand
GTCCTTTATCCGGACCGCGTGCGTCGCCGTGGCCCCGACCGATGGGGCGAAGGCGTCTGCTTGGGGCTAGCGCGCTGCTCGGACTAGCGTGCCGCCAGCAGCGGCAGCGGGTCGACCGCGTCGCCGTTCACGTGCACCTCGAAGTGCAGGTGGCTGCCGTAGCTGAGCCCGGTGTTGCCGATGCGGGCGATGAGTTGGCCCGCCTGCACCGTCTCGCCCACGCCGACGAGGAGCGAACTCGCGTGCGCGTAGCGGTACTCGCGCTCGCCGTCGTGCGATTCGACGATGACGATCTTTCCGTAGCTGCCCATCCAGCCGCTGTGGGTCACGACGCCGCCGGCGGCCGCGAGGATGGGGTCGCCGGTGATGCCGTCGATGTCGAGCGCGCTGTGGAAGTTGCTTCCGTTCACGCGCAGCGTCCGGTAGCCGAAGTAGCTGGTGATCTTGCCGCGCGCCGGCCACAGCAGCGAGCCGGCGGCCGCGTTCAGGGTGGTGGCCGCCTGCGCCGCTCCGAGGTCGGCGCCCCGGAGCACGCGGAGCGTGTCGCCCACGCGGATGCGATCGCTGGTGAGGTTGTTCGCGCTCATGAGCGCCGCCACGGTGGTGCCGTGGCGGACGGCGAGCGTCGACAGCGTGTCGCCGGGTCGGACGCGAACCTCGCGTGGCGCCGCGCCCCCGACGTTCTGCCCCTGCGAGGCGGCGATGCCCGGAATGCTGACCAGGTCGCCGGGGCGCAGGATGCTGCGTTCGCTGAGGCCGTTGGTCGCGAGGAGCGTGGCGAGGGGGACGTCGTGAACGCGCGCGAGATCCCAGGCCGTGTCGCCGGGCTCGATGACCACGACGAGCTCGTCTTCCTGCGCGGCGGCTTCGGCGGCCGCCTCGCCCGCGGCCGTGCGGAGCTCGCCGACGACGAGCTCGTCGCCCGGCCGGATGACGTGGCCGTCGAGACCGTTGATCGACAGGAGTTCGTCGACGGTCGTGCCGTACTCGAGCGCGAGCCCGTAGAGGGTGTCGCCCGGGGTCACGATGTGCGTCTTCACGGCGGGCTGCGCCGCAGAGGCCTGGGGCAGCTCGAGCACGGTCCCCGGGTTCACCATCGTCGAGGGGAGTTCGTTCACGTCGAGGAAGGCGCGCAGGTCGACGTCGTAGCGCCGGGCGATCCCCGCCAGCGACTCCCCCGCCTCGACGGTGACCGCGGCGCCCTCGGGCAGCGCGAGCTCGTCGCCCGGGTGGATGGCGTCGGACCTCCCCGGGTTCGCCGCGCGGAGGGCGTCGAGCGAGACGCCGTGCGCGCGGGCGATCGCGTAGAGCGAATCGCCGGGCTGCACCTCCCAGGTGGCCGCGAAGGCGGCGGGGGTGAAGCCGAAGAGCGCAGCAAGAAGGACAGAGATCGTGAGACGACGCACAACGTCCGCTTATACCACCCACGTTTATGAAAATCATGTCGTGCATTTTCGGCCTCCCCCTACGACGGACGCACGTCCAGGACGAGGGTTCGCCGCACGGACGCCGATCGTGCCGGTGGCAGGGCCGCCCGCTGGGGGTTCAAGGGTGCCGACGTGTGAACCATCCCACTCGTCCGGCCGCGCCCTTGACGTGGAACCGCAGATACCTCAACAATTAAGGCACTTAGCAATTAAGGCGTGTTTGTCCGCCTGCCCGCAGTCGCCTCGACGCGGCCCCGCTACCGTCTCGACGATCGATCCCGATGAAGGGGGACCCCCATGACCATCCTCGAAATCACAGCGTGGAGCTTCGGCAGCATCATCGCGGCCGGCACGCTGCTCACCTGGATCCACGACCGCCTCGAAGCCCGGTTCCGCATGCTGCCCCGGCGGGCCACCGGGCGAAGCGCACAGCCCCGCCCCGCCGTGGGGCGCCGCCGCACCCTTCCGGTCGCCGGC
>CBDUCW010000345.1:0-1919 GCA_965365745.1 uncultured Trueperaceae bacterium | reverse complement strand
ATGAGGATCTCGACCTGGTGCTGGTGGGCGAACAAGCCCAGCCGCCGGTCGCCAAACTGATGGATTACGGGAAGTACCGCTACGAGATGCAGCAGCAGGAGAAGGAAGCTCGCAAGCGGGCACGCCAGCAGGAAATGAAGGCGATCAAGTTCCGAGTCAAGATCGAGGACCACGACTACGAGACGAAGGTCAATCACATCCGCCGCTTCCTCAAGGGCGGCCACAAGGTCCGCGTGACGATCATGTTCCGCGGCCGCGAGCGCACCCACCCCGAACTCGGGCAGGAGCTGCTCAACCGCGTGGCCAACGACCTCACCGAACTCGCAGCCGTCGATTCTCCTCCGCAGATCGCCGGAATGGACATGAACATGATGCTCCGGCCGATCGCGTCCGAAAGCTGATCGATCTCGGGCGACCGGCCTCCGCCGGCGTCCGCGACCCTCGATCGTACGATCCCCTCCACGGATCCCCGTCACGGCGACGTGCGCCCCCGCGCACCCCTCGCCGTCGATCCACCCCGCACCCCTAGGAGTTCGCAATGCCGAAGCAGAAGACCCACAAGGGCACCAAAGCCCGTGTCAAGATCACTGGGCGAGGTAAGGCCAAAGCGAAGATCTCGGGCAAGCGCCACCTGAACTTCAAGAAGACCGGGAAGCGCATTCGCCAGGGACGCAACGACCTCATCATCGACGAAAGCGACGCGAAGCGGATCAAGGATCTGCTTCCGTACGACTGAGGTCCAGCCATGCCACGCGCCAAAACCGGCACGGTCCGCCGTGCCAAGCACAAGAAGATCCTCAAGCGCGCCAAAGGCTTCTGGGGCCTGCGGTCGAAGAGCTTCAAGATCGCCAACCAGACGCTGCTCAATGCGGCCGACTACGCCTACCGCGATCGCCGCGACAAGAAGGGCGACATCCGTCGCCTCTGGATCGCGCGCGTGAACGCCGCGGCCCGCCTCGAGGGGCTCAGCTACTCGCGGTTCATGGGCGGCCTGCGAAGCGCCGGTGTCGAGATCAACCGCAAGATGCTCGCCGACCTCGCGGTGCGCGAGCCGGACGCCTTTCGTCGTCTGGTCGACGTCGCCAAGGAGCAGATCGAGGCCTGACGCGACGACCCAACGAAGCAGCGACCGCCGCCCCACGAGGGCGGCGGTTCGTCGTGGGGCCGAGCTTGGGCACGCCGGCGATCGGGCGTGGCACCGTGGAGCGCGGGCGGTGCAGGGGTGGACGCGCGTCGACCTCGCGATCGGGTTCGGGTCGGGTGCCCCCGGTGCGACGGGTACAATCCGAGCCATGGCCGACGCCGAGTCCGTTCCGCCCGACCCCGGGGTGCATGCGCCCGAGGCGCCGTCGGTCGACGTGCATTCGGGGCATGCGGGCGATTCGCGGCGCGATCGGCAGAAGCGGGCGCGCGAAGCGCGCATCTTCCGCAGCGCCATGAGCGGCTTCCGGCGCGACGGGTTCGACGCGACGACCATGCAGGGGATCGCGGACGGTGCTGGCGTGTCGCGCGGCACGGTGTTCAACTACTTCCCCTACAAGGAGGCGATCCTCGTTCGCTACTTCGCGAGCGAGCTCGCCGAGCTCCGCACGACGTTCCGCACCGGCGACGATCCGATCGGCGACCTCTACCGACTGTTCGACGAGCTCGCCGACTTCGTCGCGGCGAACCGGGCCCTGGTGCTGCCGCTGAGCTACGAGCTGCTCAACCCCGATCCGGAACGTTCGCGCGCGGCCTACGCCCAGCTCCCGCTCGCCGCCCTCGTCGAGCGGCTGCTGACCCGAGCCCGCGACGGCGGCCGGCTGCGCAGCGATCACTCGCTGCGGCGGCTGGCGCGTCACGTTGCGAACGGCTTCTTCCTCACGGCGCTGCAGTGGGCGGCGTACCGGAGCGACCGGTCCATCCACGACGAGGTGCGC
>CBDUCW010000344.1:0-1972 GCA_965365745.1 uncultured Trueperaceae bacterium | reverse complement strand
TCCCCGGCTCGCCGACCAGCAGCCACGCGTGCGGGACCGAGCCCTCGCGCACGGCCGAGCGCATGGCCGCCACGGCCGGGGTCTGGCCGATCGCGCGGTCCCAGCCGACCGGGTTGCCCTGGGCGACGGGGGCCGGCAGGTCCCAGGGGTCGTCGCTCACGACGGTGCCCCGCCGTGCGACTCCTCGGCGGGCTCGTCGAGCTCCTGGCCGAGCAGGGTCCCGACCCGTGCACGGATCTGCGCCTGGAGCACCGCCGGAGCCGCCGTGGCGTCGAGCACGAGGTAGTGGTCGGGGTCGCGACGAGCCCGTGCGCGGAAGGCGGCGTTGACCTGCTCGTGGAAGTCCAGCCCGGCTCCCTCGAGACGGTCGGGGGTGTCCACGTCGCGTGCCCGGGCCAGGCCGACGTCGGCGGGGTCGTCGAGCAGCACGGTCAGGTGGGGCCGCAGCCCGTGGGTGGCCCAGTCCACGCCCGACCCCCTGGTAGACGATGGAGGAGTCGACGTAGCGATCGCAGAGCACGATCTCGCCCCGGTCGAGCGCCGGCGCCAGCACGTCGGCGCAGTGCTCGGCCCGGGCGGCCGCGTACAGCAGCGCCTCGGCGCGCGGCGTGACCGACCCGTCGGCGTCGAGCACGACGTCGCGGATGGCCTCACCCGTCGGTGTGCCGCCCGGCTCCCGGGTGACCAGCACGGTGCGCCCCACCTCCTCGACGGCGGCACGCAGCAGCCGGACCTGGGTCGACTTGCCCGCACCCTCGCCACCCTCGAACACCACGAAGAGGCCACCGGTGCGCGGCACGACCGGCACGGCCGTGGCCGGCGAGACCTCGTCCTCCTCCTCACGGCGGCGCAGCACCCCACCGATGGACCACCCGGTCCACACCGCACCGGTCGCCGCGATCAGGCCGGCGATGATGAGCGTCGTGCGGATGCCCCCGATCTGGTAGGGGTAGGTCCCGTCGGTGGTGCCGACGTCGAGCTGCTCCTCGAGGTCCCCGAGGTCGTCGATCTCCCCGGAGGTCTCCCCAGCAGCGATCTGCTCGCTGGTCAGCTCCGGGCCGAGCACGAAGATCGTAAACGGCCCGAGCACGAGTGCGGCGAAGAGGGCCATGCGCACGGCGGTGTTGAAGGTGGCGAAGACCCGGCCACGCATGGCGTCCTCGGAGTACTCCTGCAGCATCGTGTAGCCGAGGATGAACGCCACCCCTGCGCCGATCCCCATGACGAAGGCCGGCAGACACGCCAGCAGCAGCGTCGGCATCAGGGCCGCGGCCACCAGCGCGACACCGGCCACGAACACCCCGGGCGCGAACAGCCGCTCCTTGGCGATGCGCTCCGACAGCGGCCCGGCACCGATGATCCCGACGACCAGGCCGATGCCGACGACGAAGCCGAGGGTGGCGAAGCCGGCGTCCCCGGCGTTGAGGATCGTGGCGAAGAACTCACCCACGCCGATGACGGCGCCGGCCGCGAGGAACGCCGTCATGATGCCGACGACCAGCGCGCGGATCAGCGGCTTGTCGGCGATGAACCGCAGGCCGTCGCGGAACTCCTGCAGCGCGTTGGTGCTGCCCTCGGCCTCCAGCCGCTCGTGGACCTGGCGGTGGTCGTCCGGCACGACCATCCGCTGGATGAAGAGGATCGACGCGAAGAACGACAGGGCGTTCAGGATGATCGGCACGGCCTCGGGGCGCTCTGCGAGGAAGGCCATCGCGTCGGGGTAGCTGGCGACCAGGCCGGGCCGCACGGCCAGCCGCTCGGTGATGCTGATCACGACCGCGGCGAGCAGCGCCCCGATCGGCAACGTCGCGTAGGTGGAGAACAGCGACAGCTGGTTGGCCTGCACCAGGCGCCGCTTCTTGACGATCGTGGGGACCGTGGCGTCCTTGGCGGGGATGAACAGGGCCGCAGCGACCTCGATCGCGAACGTGGCCACGACCAGCTGGAAGGCGCTGCCGACGAACGCGACGCC
>CBDUCW010000343.1:0-1991 GCA_965365745.1 uncultured Trueperaceae bacterium | reverse complement strand
GGATCGTCGGGAAAGGCCTCGGGCGCCCCGACGGCGCGGGCGGTGCAGGCGCCGGCGAGAGGGCAGGCATCGCAGCGCGGCGCCCGTGGCGTGCACACGGTGGCGCCGAGCTCGATCAGGGCCTCGGCGAAGGCCGCCGGGCGCTCGGCGGGCTGGTGCTCGTTCAACCGGGCCTCGACCGCGGCCGGCGTGGGGCGCTCGAGTCCGAACAGGCGCGCCCCGACCCGACGGACGTTGCCGTCCACCGGCACGACCCGGCGCCCGAAGGCGAAGGCCGCGACGGCGTTCGCCGTGTACGGACCGAAGCCCGGAAGGTCCCGCAGCGCGGCGGCTTCGGTCGGGACCGTGCCGGCGTCGGCGAGGTGCTGCGCCGCGCGGTGGAGGTAGCGCGCCCGACGGTAGTAGCCGAGCCCCTCCCACGCCTTGAGCACGTCTTCGAGCTCGGCGGCGGCGAGCGTGGCGACGTCGGGGAATCGCGCGAGGAAGGCGCCGTAGTAGCCGCGCACGGTCTCCACGCGCGTCTGCTGCAGCATCACCTCGGCGACCCATACCCGGTAGAAGCTCCGGTCGCTCCGCCACGGCAGGTCGCGCGCGTTCGCATCGAACCAGGTCAGGAGCCCGTCGACCCAGGGATCGGCGTCCCGGCCGGGCCCGTCGACCGCAGCGGCGCCGCCTGCGGTGGCGGCGTGGGCGTCGGCGGTGTCGGCCGTGTCGGCCGGGTCTGCGGCGGCGTCGGTGGCGTCGGTTCCGCGGGGCGTGGACGGAGGGGCGGCGGGCACCGCGCGAGGGTAGCAATTCGGGGCGTCGGGCGCGGACGGCGCGGCAGCGCCCGTCCGTGGAGCCGAGGGGAGACCGGTGCTATGGTCCGCGCGATGCCTTTCGATCGCGACGCACCCTCGGTCGACGGCGGCGGCGACGCGCGGGACGCCGGCGGCCTCGGAGGGCGTGTCGTTCGACCGCACGAGGTCTTCGTGTACGGCACGCTCCGCCCGGGGCTGTCGAACTGGCACGTCGCCGAACGCGTCGACGCCGTGCCCGTTCGCGAGGCGTGGGCGGAGGGGCTCGAACTCTTCGACCTCGACCCCGAGGGCTACCCGGCGGTGGTGCCCGGCCGGCGCCGCGTTCGCGGCTGCATCCTCCGCGTGCGCGAGCTCGGTCCGCTCGACGACCTCGAGGACGTGCATGCGCCCCTTCCGCGCTACGAGCGGCGCCGCTGGCGCGTCGACGGGCGCGACGTGTGGATCTACCTCTACCTGCTGCACGATCGGCTCCGCCGGATCGGAGCGCGGCGCGTGGCCGGCGGCGATTGGGCGCGGATCGCCGCACGTCGGCGCGGCTAACGAGCGAGACGCGACGATCGACAAGACTTACGAATCGTAAGCATTGCCGCGACGGCGCCGTGGCTATCGGCGGCGTGGGGGCGGCTCGGGTACGGTGCGAAGCCGATCGTCGAAGTCGACCAGAATGCAGCGAGAGAGGTGCGTCCAGGACGGCATCGCGAACGCTTGACAGGGGTCCCTGCGAGGCCTACCATGGCCCGCGTTCGGGCATCCTCCCGAGCGCAGCTCGCGGGGTCCATGGCGCAGGCGGACGTCGCCCGAATCCACTCGGCTCTTTCGAAACCCAAGAATCGGATCCGCGACCCTGCGTCCGCTCCGGTCCCTCCGCGGCGCCGCCCGCCGCTCCCGTTCGACGAAGCGAGATCGCATGCCCCACCCCGACTGGAACCTGATCGACTCGACCCTTCGCGAAGGCGAGCAGTTCGCCCTCGCGAACTTCACGTTGGACGACAAGATCGAGATCGCCAAGGCGTTGGACGCCTTCGGGGTGGAGTACATCGAGGTCACGACCCCGGTCGCCTCGCCCGCGTCGAGGCGCGCCTGCGAGGCGATCGCAGGGCTCGGGCTCTTCGGCTGCGCCAGCAGTAACGGCGTCCAGGTCCCAAGCGGCGACGACTGGATCGACAACCCCAGCCTGGTCGAGGGCACGCT
>CBDUCW010000342.1:0-2022 GCA_965365745.1 uncultured Trueperaceae bacterium | reverse complement strand
GCCGAGTGTAGCAGACGCGCCCTGGACACCGGAAGCCCCGCCGACACGGCGGCCTGCCACCCCCGCGCGCAGGCCGATCCGAGGCGCGACGACCGGCACCGTCGGCGCTCCACGCGAGTCTCGCTACCCGCCGGCCGGGGCGTTCGGACGGTGGCCCGCCGGGGGCAGAACGACCGCAAAGCAGGTGCGCCCGGGCTCGCTCGACGCGTGCAGGGTTCCCCCGTACCGTTCGGTGACCGTTCGGTAGGCGCGGTGCAGGCCGAGGCCGGTGCCCTGGCCGGGCGGTTTCGTGGTGACGAAGGGGTCGAAGACGCGCTCGAGGAGGTCGGCCGGGATGCCGGGGCCATCGTCCTCGACCTCGATGCGGAGTCCCGCTTCGCTGCTGCCCACGCGAAGGGTGAGGGTGCCCTCCCCGTCCATGGCGTCGGCCGCATTCTCGATGAGGTTCGTCCACACCTGATTGAGTTCGCCGGCGTTGCCGACGACGCTGCCGACGTCGTCGGCGAACGCACGTTCGACGGTCACGCCCCGAAGGCGGTGCTGGAGGACGACCAGCGTGTCCTCGAGCCCCGCGACCACGTCGACTTCGTGCTCGGCGGCGCCGTCCATGTGGCTGTACCCCTTGAGAGCTCCCACCACGGCGCTGATCCGCTCCGCGCTCCGGCGGACGTCGTCCGCGAGTCGCCGCGCCCGGCGCCGGCGCGCCAGCCGCGTGACGGCCGCGAGGGTCGGCGCCGGGCCAAAGCGTTCGGCGGACCGTGCCAGCGCGACGTCGTCGAAGCCCGCTTCGGCGAGCTCCTCGGCCACGTCCCAGTCGATCGTGGACCCGTGCATCGCCAACCAGTCGGCGACCGCGTCGGTGCGGTCGCCGAGGTCGAGAGGGTCGACGTCGAGGCCCGGTTCGGCTGCGTCGACCGTTTGAGCGACGTGGACGTCGACGCCGGCCTGAAGCGCGCCCTTCGCCTCGTCGTCCATGCGATCGATCGTGGCGGCAAGCTGCTCCGACGCCCGGGCGATCGCGGCCGACGGGTTGTTGAGCTCGTGGGCGACGCCCGCGCTGAGCGCCCCGAGATTCGCGAGCCGCTCCTGCTGGCGGAGCAGGACCTCCTGCGACAGGTAGGCCTGCTCGAGCTCGCGAACCTTGAGCTGCTGATCCCGCATGGCGGCGTGCGTCGACGTGAAGCGAAACGTCGATGCGGCGGCGACGGTCGTCACCGCGATCACGTTCACGATCGTGAAGACGTCCGTCGCCGCCACGGGCAGCGACTCCACGCTCGGCCACGCATCGGCCAGCACCGCGATCGTGGTCACGGCTCCGAACCCTCCGAGGGCGACCAACGACGCGACCGGGCCGAGGAAGAGCATCGCCCCGATCGGCGCGAGCGAAGCCCACAGCGGAATCGCGCCCGACTCCGCGAATCCCCCGAGGTGGATCGCGAGCAGCAGCGGCACGATCAGGATCGCGACGACTTCGATCCATGCCGCGAGCGTGAGGTCGCGCGTGGAACGGAACAACCACCCGTTGAGCCCCGTGATGAGCGCGAATCCGAACGGATAGGCGGACGCCGCGGGGACGCCGAGCGCGAGGTACGCAACGCCCCAGAGGATGCCTGCCACGCTGATGCTCACGGCGAAGACCACGACGACGGCGCGGCCCACGCGCCAATCGACTTCCGGATGCCCAGCCCCGACCGGTGGTCGGGCACGGTTCGACGTCGGCGAGTCCATGCAGCAGTCTAGTCGTTGGGCCGATCGCCCTACCGACGGGTCCGTGGACGGGTGGGGCCCGGAACCGGCGGCGGGGAAGCTGTGGTGCACCAGGAAGGACTCGAACCCTCGACCGGCCGCTTAGAAGGCGGCTGCTCTATCCAGCTGAGCTACTGGTGCGCGCGGCCGACGCAGACGCGCCACGATCGGGCGACCGTGGCGCGGTGCGTGGCGTGGAGCGGGAGACGAGATTCGAACTCGCGACATTCAGCTTGGAAGGCTGACGCTCTACCAACTGAGCTACTCCCGCATTTT
>CBDUCW010000341.1:0-2026 GCA_965365745.1 uncultured Trueperaceae bacterium | reverse complement strand
GAGCGCCTTCTCGTGGCCGACGGGTTGCGCGACGACGCCCGGCCGGGCGGGGTCGACGCGGTGTCCGACGACGCCCTCTCCCCCGAGGCGCTCGACCGCGTCGACGCGGTGCTCACCGAGTGCGTCGTGGCCATCGCCGAGACCGGCACGATCGTGCTCGACGGCGGCAGCGGGCAAGGCCGTCGCGCCATCACTCTCGTTCCCGACGTGCACCTCTGCATCGTGCGGGCCGATCAGGTGGTGGGCCTGGTGCCCGAGGCGATCGCGCGCCTCGGCGAGGCCGTGTCCGAGGGGCGCCCGTTGACGTGGATCAGCGGGCCCTCGGCGACCAGCGACATCGAGCTGGTTCGGGTCGAGGGCGTGCACGGACCCCGGACGCTCGAGGTGTTTCTCGTCGAACCTGACGCCTGACTCGGGTTTCAGGACGGGAGCCGGAACCGCCGCCCGGCCGTACCGGCGCGGGAACGACGGGGCTCAGGCGACCGCTTCGGGGGCGCGCTCGATCACGTAGTCCACGCAGGCGTTGAGCGTCATCACCCTGGCGTAGTCGCGCTCGGGGATGTCGACGCCGGTCCGCTCGTGCACCGCCATCAAGAAGTTCAGGAAGTCGATGGAATCGATGTCGAGCTGGTCCTGGAAGGCCTCGTCGGGATCGAGGTCGGCGGGATCCGCCTCGGGCGCCACGCTTCGCAGCGCGGTCAGCACGTGGGCGCGGATGTCGTCTCGATTCATAGCTCCTCCGGGCGCTGCAGGTGCTGGGCGACGGCGTTGAGGAAGATCGCACCCCGATGCCCGTCGCTGGCGCGGTGGTCGGCGGCCAGGCTGGCGTGCACCATCCGGCGCACGTCGATGCGGCCGTCCTCGGCGTGCACGCGTTCGACGACGCGGCCGAAGCCGACCAAGGCGACCTGCGGCGGGTAGATCACGCCGAGGACCGTATCGACCCCGCGGTCGCCCAAGGCGGTCACGGTGATCGTCGCGTCGGTCATCTCGCTCGAGCGCAGCTGCAGCGAGCGCGTCCGGCCGACCAGATCGCGCAGATCGGCCATCACCTCGGGCAACGACTTCGTGGCGGCATCGTGGATCGCGGGCGCGATCAGCCCGCCCTGCCGCAGCGAGATGCCCACGCCGAGGTGCACGGCGTCGGCGGGTTCGAACCCGTCGTCGGTCCAGAAGCCGTTCAGCTCGGGCACGTCGCGCGCCGCGAGCGCGGCGGCCCGAAGCAGCAGCGCCGTGGGCAGGATCCGCTCGGGGAGCGGACGCGCCTCGTTCGTGCGCTCGAGCCAGGAGAGCGCGGGCTCGACGTCGATCCACAGGCTCAGGTAGTAGTGCGGGATCTCGCGCTTCGACTTCGCCATGGCCGCAGCGATCGCGCGCCGCATGGCGCTCGCGCGGTCGGCCGCGGTCCGTCCTGCGGCGGCCGCTTCGGCGGGTCCGCGGTCGGCACGCGCGGCGTCCGGCGCGCCCGGCACGGCACGCTGCGGTCGGCTCGGGGGCTCCTCGCGAGGTGTGGCCGGCGCGTCCGTAGCTGCGCCGCGGGCGGCCGCGGCCTCGACGTCGTCGCCGGTGACGGCGCCCTGGAAGCCGGTACCGACCACGGTGGCGGGATCGACCCCGAGCTCGGCGGCCCGGCGCCGGGCCCGTGGCGTGACGGAGGGCGGCGTGGCGGGCGTGGCGGGCCTCGCAACGGGCGGGCCGGGCGGCCGGACCGGGCCGAGGGCGGTGGCCTCTTCGACGTCGGCGAGGCGGATCGCGCCGTGCCGCCCGGTGCCGAGCACGGTCGCCAGATCGATCCCGAGTTCGCGGGCCCGCGCCCGCGCGGCCGGAGTGGCGAGCGGTCGAGCATCGGCGACCCAGGCGGGCGAAGCCATGATCCCGCCGATCCGCATAGCCGTGGGGAGCGACCTTTTCGAGACCGAGGCGCTCAGCCTGTTGGTCGAGAGCGAGGAGACGACACTCGAGCTTCCCGGCCAGCTAAGGCCGAGACCCGAAGAGGAAGTTGCCGTCCGGCTGTGGGTCGAGCCCG
>CBDUCW010000340.1:0-2026 GCA_965365745.1 uncultured Trueperaceae bacterium | reverse complement strand
GTCAGCGCGGCGGCAGCGTAGCCACGAAGCCGAGCGCTTCGTCGATCCAGCCGGCGAGCTCGTCGTCGTCCTCGAGGCCGGCGGGCTCGACGTACAGGAACCCGCGCATCGGACGGCCGGTGAAGTCCATCAGGACGGTGTGTTCGCGCTCGAGCAGGGGCTCGGACTTCATCGGACCCACGCGAAGCATCAGCCGGTCGTCGATGACGCCGCAGCACATGTGCCCCCCGACCATGAACGCCAGCCCGCCGAACATGCGCTTCTCCTCCACGTCGTCCCGCGGGCGCAGGTAGCTGCGGATCCGCTGGGCCAGACCTTCGTCGAAGGCCATGCGTTCCCCCTTTCTTCGGTTTCCCGATCTTCCTGCGTCCAGCCTACGGCGTGGACGCCGTCGGGCGAGCGCACGGCGCACACCCTCGGGCCCCAAAACGCCCGTGCACAACGGAACGGATCCCGGATCCGCAAGAGCTTCGTAAGGGGTGTGCGGGGTATCCTCGAGGCAACCCTCGGTGTGATGGGGAACTTCGTACCAGGACACCCATGTGACGACGCGCGTCGACAACGCAGCGGAAGACGAACTCCGGGAGGACCGCTTCCGGGTGGCGTTCGAGCATTCCCCGATCGGAATGGCGATCACCCACCCCGAGGGACGCCTGCTCGAGGTCAATCCGCAGATGGCCGCAATGCTCGGCTACGAGCGCGACGAACTGATCGGGAAGACCTACCAGGAGCTGACGCACCCCGACGACCTCGCCGCGAGCGACGATCGCGTCGCTCGCGCCAAGGCCGGGGAGCTCGACGACTTCCAGCTCCGCAAGCGCTACCTCCGCAAGGACGGCAGCATCGTGTGGGCCAAGGTGCAGGTGTCGGTCGTGCGCGACGCCGACGGGGGCTTCCCCTACATGCTCACGCAGCTCGAGGACGTCACCGCCGAGCAGCGCGACGAGACCTTCCGCGATCGCCTGCTCGATCTGGTCGAGGCGTCGCTGCTGGGCTCGCTCGACGAGACGCTGTTCCAGCGCGCCATCGACATCGCGGTCGACACCATCCCCGGCGCGCAGGCGGGCAGCCTGCTGCTGCGCGAAGAGGGCGACCGCTTCCGCTTCGCGGCGGTGGTCGGACACGACCTCGAAACGCTCTCGAAGGTGACGCTGCGCGAGCACGAGCTCTACGCGGATCCCGACGCCGACGGTCCACACCTGATGCAGGACCTCGGGCCGCAGGAGCTCGAGGATCCGGCCGCTCGGGCCGCGTTCGGTGCGGGCGGCGCCATCGAGGTCACGCTGACCATTCCGCTCGACATCGACGGCGAGCGCACCGGCTACTTCACGCTCGACAACTTCGACGATCCGCTCGCCTTCGACGAGCACGACTTCGAGATCGCCCGCATCCTCGCCGGCCAGGTGGGCTCGCTGATGGCCCGCATGCGCCTCGAAGCGCAGCTCCGGCACCAGGCGCTGCACGACACCCTGACGGGGCTCGCCACCCGGCGCCTGCTCGAGGACCGGATCGAACGGGCGATCGCGCTGGCCGAGCGCGGAGGGCCGGGCTTCGCGGTGGCGATGCTCGACCTCGACGGCTTCAAGGACGTAAACGACGTCTATGGCCACCTCGCCGGCGACCACGTGCTCGAGGAATTCGCGCGCCGGCTCGAGAGCGTGATGCGCGAGAGCGACACCGCCGCGCGCTTCGGGGGCGACGAGTTCGCCCTGCTGCTCAACAACCTGCGCGACGAGCAGGACGCCGACGCGGTGCTGATGCGCGTGCTCGGCGTGCTCGCCGACCCCTTCCAGCTCGACGATTTCGTGATCGACACCTCGGTCAGCCTCGGTTTCGCCACCTATCGCACGGGCGACGCCCACCCGGAGCAGCTGCTCGGGCGCGCCGACCGCGCCCTCTACGAGGCCAAGCGCAAGGGCAAGGCGCGCTTCGAGCGGGCGAAGGACTGAGGCGCCGCGGGCGCCCTCGGGTTCGACCGGCGGGCCCCCGGTCGTCAGAGCGCAGGGCGGGGGCGCGGCGGCGCTGC
>CBDUCW010000339.1:0-2065 GCA_965365745.1 uncultured Trueperaceae bacterium | reverse complement strand
CCTCGGCCTCGACTGCCGCCTTGGCCTCGCGCAGCGCGTCGAGGTCGGGCGCCTTGAATCCGGTCTCGGCCACCGTCGAGGGGTGTTCCGACGACCGGCCACCGGCCAGCACGAACTGATGGTGCTCGCGCGGGCGCCGGGTCATGAAGATAATTCGGTCGGTGTCTTTGTTGATCAGACCATGGTCGCTGACGCAGAAGCCGAGCACGCGGGTGTAGAAGTCGATCGTCGCGTCGATATCCGCGACGGTGAGGACGAGATGGTCGAGGCTCTGGATCAGCGCGGCGCGGAGTCCGTCGGACTCGATGCGGGGCGCATGCAGCCGGGGGCGGTCCGCACGCGGCGACGCGCGCGCGGCATCCGAGGGCTCGAACAGTCCGTCCAGCGACAACTCGTCGCCGAAGGCGAGGTAGATCAGCGCGTGCGTCGCATCGCGAAAGGGGGGCCAGGTCGCGAGGCGCTCGACGAGCGCAGCCGAGCGGAGCGCCCGCTCCGCCGGCGAGAGCGCCGCCCGCGTCTCCTTGGCCCAGGCCCGCCAGGCGGGCTTCGAAGCGGCGGTCGCGGGCAGGTCGGGCACGCTCGAGCCTACCGCGCGCCCGCCCCGGGCCTACGAAGCGCCGTCGGCGCCGTCGTCATCGGAGCGCCGCCACGGCGCCCACAGCGCATCCTCGTCGGGCAGCGGGTGCCCGGCCGCCTTGAGCGCGAGCAGCATCTGCGCGCGGTGGTGGGCGTGGTGCACGAGCATGTGCAGCAGGTAGGCCGAGGCGTCGGCGTGCGGCATGCGATCGCTCCCGGCGGGCGCGGCGACGGCCGCGGCGCGCGCCGCGGCGGCCACGCGGCGCATGGCGTCGGCGACCTCCTCGCGCTCGAGCGGGCGGGCGCTCTCCTCGGTCTCGTCGAGCAGCATGGCCACGGCGCGGTGGCAGGGGCCGTCCTGGTCGGCCTCGAGCGTGGTGCCCCAGCCCGCGGTGGCGCCGAGCACATGGCCGAGGTGCCGGTCGATGCGCATGCCGCCTTCCGAGGTCTCGGCGCGCATCATCGCGTCGGTGAGGTGCGCGGCGAAGGCGAGGTCGACCTCCAGGTTGGCGTCCCAGGCGCGGAGGACGGCCGCCGGGATCGCGCCCGCAGAGGGGGAGGGGGAGTCGGACTCGGGCATCGGGAATCTCCTTGGGGGGCGCGCGAACCGGGTCGCCGCCGCCTGCGCCGGCGGGCCGCGGCGCGGGCGCGCCGTGACGTCCGGGTGTGGCTCCATCATGCACCGCGACCGGCGCCACGGGATTGCGGTGCGGCGCGGTGGGATCGTCCGCGGAGGCCAACCCGGCGGCCCCCGCGAATGCCACGGCACGCCCTTCGCGGCGCGACTCGCGATAATGCGTCATGGCCAAGACCCAATCCACCACCGTCCATCACCTGGTCGACGAGCGCTTCGTCGGCATCGACGAGAACGGTCTCCGCGTGATGATCGACATCGAGTCCGAGGCTGCGACCGGGATGCGCCCGATGATGCTCCTGCTCAACGCCCTCGGCGGCTGCGCGGCCGTGGACATCGTCGCCATGATCCGCAAGCGCCGGCTCGAGGTGAACAGCTACCGGATCGAACTCGAGGGCGTCCGCCCCGACGAAACGCCGAGCCCCTTCGAACGCATCCGCGCGCGCCACGTCTTCGACGTGCCCGGGCTCGAGCGCAAGATGGCCGAGCGCTTCGTCGAACTCGGCATGAACAAGTACTGCTCGGTGTCGGCCAGCCTGAACGCCGAGATCGAACACGAGGTCGTGCTCGAGCACGAGGGGGGCGACGCCGACGCCTGAGGGCGAGCTGCACGGCCGTCTGATCCTGCCCGAGGGCGTCGCCGTCGGGACGATCCGCTACGGCGACCGCATCGAGGCGATCGACGTCGAACGGTGGCTCGCGTCGGCGCCGGGGGGTCGGCCCGGCGCCGACGCCGGGCCCGCCGGCGCGGGGGACGATCGTGCCGGTGCCGCGTCCGGCGCCGGCGGTCGGGTCGGCGGTGCCGGGGGCCACGACGGGGACGGCGGGAGCGACGACGGGAGCGACGACGGGTGC
>CBDUCW010000338.1:0-2079 GCA_965365745.1 uncultured Trueperaceae bacterium | reverse complement strand
GCGGAGTTCTGGCATCGCCACGCGCTCGGTGCGGACCACGCCTAGCGATCGGCGGTGAACGCCGCGAACCACGACGCGGGCGCCGAGATCCGCCGTGCTAGGGTCGCCGGATCCGACACGAACAATCTGCATCTCATCAAGGAGGTCCTGTGACCGACGCAGCCGGATTCGGACTGGCCCTGCAGCACACGACGCTCGTCGTCAGCGACTTCGAACGAAGCAAGCGCTTCTACATGGAGGTGCTCGGGCTCGAGGATCTGCACGCCGACTTCTTGCCGGACAAGCAGATGTTCCTCGGGGCGGGACGCAACCTCGAAGTGCACATCGGCGAGGTGCCGGGCTTCGGCGTTGGACCGCACGACTTCAACCACGTCGCCTTCTCCGTGCAGGATTTCGACGGCTTCCTCGAGCACCTCGAGGAACACGGTGTCGTCTACGGCTCCCTGGGGGGATCCGGAGACCACCAGGTTCAGATGCGCCCCGACGGGGTGCGGCAGGCGTTCTTCCAGGACCCGGACGGGTACTGGCTCGAAGCCAACGACGCGGGCTAGGCCCGTGCATTGAGCCCAGCGGCGGGGCTTCGCCGCCGCGGGGCTCGCGGCAGCCGGGCGCCGTCGGGTCGAATTCGGGCGTCGATCGACACCCGGTTCTCGGGTCCTTCCAGGGGTTCCCCCCTCCGTCCAAATGGCAGGCGTGGCCTCGCCCCAAGGCGCGTGCGACGCCGACAGGGACGTTTGTCCTTATCGCGCCGGCGTCGGGCGGTTCATGATCGGTCCAGAGCGCGACCTCCCCCGTCGCGCGGAGAGGATTGATACATGGATCCGGAGCGCGAAGCCACCGCCGCGATGAGCGATCTGCCGGAATCGCCTCCGACCGTACACCGCCGAGATTTCTTCGCAAGGGCAGCCCAAGGCGCCCTCGCGGGCGCACTCTTGGGGGGTGTGGCTTCGGCCGCTCAGGGGGTGGGTGCCGCGAACTTCGACCCGGCGATGGAGGTCGGGGAGAACGACGCGGTCACGGGCATGCGGCGCGACGTCCAACGGTCGCTGGCCAAGCCGGCCCGTGAGCGCAAATGGGGGATGGTGATCGACCTCAATCGCTGCGTCGGATGCTCGGCCTGCGACATCGCGTGCAAGCGCGAGAACAACGTGCCGCACTCGTTCGCCTGGTCGAACCACATCCTCGAGACCCGCGGCACCTTCCCGGACACCCAGTGGCGCTACATCCCCACGATGTGCAACCACTGCAGCGACGCACCCTGCGTCAACAACTGCCCGACCACGGCCATGCACAAGAGCGAGGACGGGTTGACCCTGCACGACGTCGACCTGTGCATCGGCTGTTTGGCCTGCCAGGTGAGCTGCCCCTACGGCGCCATCTACTACAACAAGAAGGCGCCGCACGCCGACGACCTCTACGGACGCGACGCGGCGATCCCGAACGTGACGATGACGGGCGAAGCGGTCGCCGAGCAAGCCGGAACCCCGCTCCCGGTCTACAACCCGGCGCGCGAGACGACGCTGCCGGGCGTGCGGCCACAGGGCGTGGTCGAGAAGTGCACGATGTGCGATCACCGGCTTGCGCAGGGCGATGTCCCGGCCTGCGTCGAGGCGTGCCCCGCCGACGCGCGGATCTTCGGCGATCTGAACGATCCCGACAGCGCCATCTCGCGGGTCCTCGCCAAACACGGCCACCGCGTGCTGCAGCCCGAAAAGGGAACCGGCCCCAATGTCTTCTACGTACGCGACTTCTGATCCGCGGAGCGCCGTGCGCTTCAGCAACGGAGCGCGCGCGCTGGCCCGGATCCTCTCCGTCCCGGGCGACGACCTCGAGGATGCCCGCGTGCTCTGCCGCGAAGCGGCGGGCGACGGCGACGACGCGCTCGCCCGCGGGCTGAGCCGGCTCGCCGACCTCCTGTTGCTGAGCGAGCGCGAGGCCTTCGCGCGCAGCTACGCGCGGCTCTTCCTCGGCCCGTTCGACGTGCTCGTTCCGCCCTACGCATCGTGGTTCCTCGATCCCGAACGTCGGATGATGGGGCCGGTCGCGCTGGCCGCGGCCGAGACCTACGCCGCCGCCGGG
>CBDUCW010000337.1:0-2091 GCA_965365745.1 uncultured Trueperaceae bacterium | reverse complement strand
CGTCAGCGGTTCCGGCGCGATCGCCCAGCCCACGCGCCAGCCGGTCGCCGAGTAGCTCTTCGACAGGCCGCTGATGGTGATGGTGCGCTCGCGCATGCCGTCGAGGGTCGCGATGGGGAGGTGCTCGAGCCCGTCGTAGACCATGTGCTCGTAGATCTCGTCGCTGATCGCGACGACGTCGTGCTCGAGGCACAGATCGGCGATCTGCTGCAGCTCGTCGCGCCGGAACACGCGCCCCGACGGGTTGTGCGGCGTGTTGAAGATCACCGCCTTGACGTTCGGCTGCGCGAACGCGGCGGCGAGCTCGTCGGGATCGAAACGGAACTCCGGCGGGCGGATCGGCACCCACACCGGCTCGGCGCCGGCGAACACGACCCCCGCGTGGTAGTTCTCGTGCGCCGGCTCGAGGATCACGACCTTGTCGCCCCGGTCGACGACCCCGATCAGCGCGCTGATCACGGCCTCGGTGACGCCGCAGGTGACGGTGACCTCGGTCGCCGGGTCGGGCCGGTCGCCGTAGAAGCGCCCGTGCTTGTCGGCGATCGCCTCGCGCAGTTCGGGGAGGCCCCAGGTGGGCACGTACTGGTGGAAGCCGTTGCGCAGCGCCGCGTGGGCGGCGTCGAGCACGGCCTCGGGGGGGTCGAAGTCGGGGCTGCCCTGGCCGAGGTTCACGGCGCCACGCTCGATGGCGTGCACGGTGATGCCGCGGATCGTCGACTCGTAGAGGTCGAAGGTGCGGTCGGCGGCGCCGGGCGGCGTGCGGCCGGAATCAGGCATGGGTCGAAGCCTCCTGGATGCGCAGAGCATACCGGCCGCCCGGCGCATCCCCCATGCGGGCTTGCGTCGACACCCGGACGACGTCGGTTCGAACCGCGAGAAGGGCGCTGAGCCCGGCGGCTCCAACGGAGAGAAGGTGCGTCCTGGAGCTGCTTCGTCGATTCAGCCCCGGATTTGGCGCGTGTAGGCTGGCTTCCGCCGTTCCGCGCGACCCTCCCCTACCTTGCACACGAGCCTTCGAGTGCGTCCCCCGCGCTCGTCGACCGCAACGAACCCCGAAGGAGGGACCCATGCGCTCCATCCTCTCGACGCAGTTCGCCGATCTCGCCTCCGCCGAAGCGGCCGCCGACGCCCTGCGGGCCGCAGGAGTCGACCCCGACGACATCAGCGTCGTCCCGCTGTCGCAGGCGCCCGAGCACGACGCGCCGGTCCGGGCCCACGGCGGTCCGTCGGGCCGCATCCAAGAGCGCGGCGAGCGCACCCCCAAGCGCGGGGGCTTCTACGGCCTGCTGGCCGGCGGCGTCATCGGCGCGGCGCTCGGCTGGCTGGGCGCGCAGCTCCCGATGACCATCGGCGTGTTCACGGCGATGGGGTGGGGCTTGGGACTCGGCGCGCTCGCCGGGCTCGCCGCCGGCATCACCATCAACGCGAACCTGCCGACGATCACCGATCCGAACCTGCCGCGCCCCGAGGTCCACGGGCACACGGCGGTGCACGTCCAGGTCGGATCGCTGAGCGAAGAGGAGATCCGCGACGTGCTCGAGGCGCAGGACCCGCTCGGCTTCGACACGTACAAGGAAGAGCTGGACGTGCGCAAGCGCGTCGCCGACGCGACCGGGATGGACGCGCCGAAGGGCGTCGTCGCGGGCTAGCCGCTCAGTCGGTCGCGCCCGCCATCATCAGCTCGTCCTTGGGGAAGCGCTCGGGCGACGGCTCGATCGTGTCGGCCGGCACGGGACCGCTGTCGGGCCATCCCTCGGACTCGCGTGTCATGGCGGGGGTGACGGTCATGTCGTTCTCGAGCAGGATCTGACAGCTGAGTCGGGATTCACCCAGCAGCCCCTTGTCCGAGAGCTTCTCGAACTCGGCGCGGGTCATGGTGTCGGGCTCGCCGGCCTCGACCTCGCAGCGGCAGGTCGTGCAGCGCGCCTTGCCGCCGCAGCGGTGGCCGATGTTCACGCCGAGCGCCTCGATCGCATTGACGAGGCGGGTGCCTTCGGGGAACTCCTGGGTGGTTCCGTTCACGGTGAGCTTGGGCATGGAGATTCCTTTCGGGAGCGCGGGCGATCGCCGTGACGTTCGTCGTGGCGGGCG
>CBDUCW010000336.1:0-2220 GCA_965365745.1 uncultured Trueperaceae bacterium | reverse complement strand
CGTGCCCGAACGCCAGGAGCGTCAAGACGAGGATCGCGACGAGCGGGATGCGGGGTGCGGGGATGGGCATGGGCGGCTCCTTACGTGGATGTTATGGTCCGAGTTTAGCGAGAAGGCCTGCGCTCGCACAGGGACAGCTGTCCCGGCGCGTCCTCTCAGGTTTTGCCCAGGACGCTGGCCACCCCGTGGACGCTGTGCAAGTGACCGCACCAACGGCGAGCGCCCGCCCCTGGGGGAGGCGGACGCCCGTGCGGATCGAAGCGGGTGGGTCAGTTGCCGGTGGGCGTCGCGTCCTCCTCGGCGAAGGGCCGGCTGTAGAGCTGCTCGCTGTAGACCTGGGGGTTCTCCTCGCCGGTGACGCGGATCTGGCCCAGGGCGCCCTTGTTGAAGGTGCGGAAGATGCTGTGGTCGACCAGGTTCAGGGTCGAGGGCATCTCGAGGCCGAACTCGACGATCGCGCTGCCGCCGGCGGGTACGAGCGTGGTCTGCACGTTCTCGTTGATCATGTCGCCGCCTTCGACGTAGACGCGGTCGAAGATCTCGCCGATCACGTGGAAGCTCGACACCAGGTTGGGGCCGCCGTTGCCGACGAAGAGGCGGACGGTCTCGCCGACCTCGGCGTGCAGGGCGTTGTCGCCGGTGAAGCTGCCGACGGCGCCGTTGAAGACCACGTAGCTGGGATCCTCGTCGATGGCGCGCTGCATGTCGAACGGTTGCAGGCCCTTCTCGTTGAAGTCGCCGGTGGTGTAGAAGTCGCCCTGCACCACGTAGTACTCGCGTTCGACGGGCTCGTAGCCCTCGGGCGGCTCGACGACGATCAGGCCGTACATGCCGTTGGCGATGTGCATGCCGACCGGCGCGGTGGCGCAGTGGTAGATGTACACGCCGGGGTTGAGCGCGCGGAACTCGATGCCGGTCTCGTGCCCGGGCATGGTCAGCGTCGCCTCGGCGCCGCCGCCCGTGCCGGTCACGGCGTGCAGGTCGATGTTGTGGGGCATCTGGCTGTCGTGGGCGTTCTGGAAGTTCATGCGCACCACGTCGCCCTGGCGCACGCGGATCATCGGGCCGGGGACGCTGCCGTTGAAGGTCCAGAACTTGTACTCGACGCCGGGCGCGATCTCCATCACTTCTTCGGTGGTGATGAAGTCGACCTCGACGAGCGCCTGGTAGTCGCGGTCGACGGGCGGCGCCACGTTCGGGGCGTAGCCGAGCTCGCCCTGGAGCACCGGAAGGTCGGCGATGTCGGTGAGCTCGAGTTCGGTGTCGAACGCGCTGGCGAGTTTGACGGTGTGGGCGAGCTGGGGATCGTTCTCGGACGCGGTCGTCAGGGTCGTGGGGGCGGTGGGGGCTTCGGCGGCGGGCGCGGTGGGGGCGGTGTCGGCGCGGTCGAAACCCCCGCCGATCGCGACGGTGGCGGCGAACACGACGACGAACACGGCGGCGGCGAGGTACGGGGCGATTTGACCGATACGTTTCATGATGTCCTCCTTGACATCGGATCCCGGCTTTCTTGGATCCTTTTGTCGAAGTTTATGGTCGGCGGCGCCCGCTCCCTAGGGACATACGTCCCACCCATCGCCCCTCGCGCTCGCGATGCCCACACCACCGAAACCCCGTGCCTCACGCGCACGAGGCGGTCGAACGCGTGCTGCAGCCGCCTCCCGAGCGCTCCCGTGCAAAAACGGCGATAATCTCATCCAAGAAAGGGGGCGTCATGCCCGCTGAAGCTGCAACCCCCACCGCGAACCTCCGCACGCTGCTGAAACGCGACGAGAGCTACGCGATCCACGCCCTGATCAACGTCGGCGAGAACCCCGGCACGAATGCCGCGACGATCGCCGAACAGCTGCAGCTGCCCAAGGCGTTCACGGCCAAGGTGCTGCGTCGTCTCGTCGAAGCCGGCTGGATCGAGAGCCGCATGGGGCGCGCCGGCGGCGTCTGGCTCATCGCCGACCCCGATGCGGTGACCCTGCTCGACGTGATGGAGGCGGTCTCGGGCCCGGTGATGCTCGACACCTGCCAGGCCGAGACCCGCTGCGTCACCCAGCGCCGCAAGGGCGTGTGCCGGCTCAACCGCGCCTACGTCGCCGCCGACCGTGCGATCCGCGAGGCGTTGCGGAACGTGCGGCTGTCTGATCTGATCGCCGAGGCGGCGGCCTAGAGCACGCTCGCTGGCGTAGGCCTATTCGTCCCGTGCCCTTCGGATCCGCTCGAACAGCT
>CBDUCW010000335.1:0-2250 GCA_965365745.1 uncultured Trueperaceae bacterium | reverse complement strand
GTCGGGTTCGGAAGCCCCGAGAGCGAGATCGAGACCGAACCCGGGACGTCGAGGTGGACGCGGCTCCCGATCAGCAGCCGCGCCCCGCTGTGGTGGACGAGCGCCGCGAGAACCTCGGGGAGGTGGTCGATGCGCTCCGCGTCGTCGAGCACGAGCAATTGCTTCGAGGCGCCCAGCGCCCGCGCCAACCCCACGCCGTCGTTGCGCGTGGGAGCGACCGAGAGCGCCGAGGCGAGGTACTCAACGACGTCGCTCTCTGCGGCCCTGCGCGGAAGCTGGGCCAGCGAGACGTAGGCCGTTCCCGCTTCGAAGAGCTGCACGTCGCGCGCCCTTCGTGCGACGGCCGCGATCAGCGCCGTCTTGCCGATGCCGGCGAGGCCGGTGATCGCGATCGCCTTCGCGTCGTCGGCGAATCGCGCGAGAATCTCGTTGCCTTCCGCTTCGCGGCCCACGAAGGGGTCGGGTACGGGCGGGAGTTCGCGACGAACGTCGAGACGCGCCTGGGCGGCGCTCGGGTCGGTCGCGAGATCGAGGTCGCCGTAGGCCTCGCGGGCCGTCTCCGCTTCGCGCTCGGCGCGCGCGAAGTCGCCCCCGGCGAGGAGCAGCGCATGGCGCCGCTCGACCGTGGTGGGCGTCGGGAAGTGCCCGACGTCGGGGAGTTCGTCGAGCGCGCGAGCCACCGCCGTGGTGGCCATGCGGAACAACCCGTTGCGAGCCATGCGCTCGGCACAGCGGAGGATGGCGTCCTCGGCCGTGACGTGGATCTCGTCGCGCGTCTCGAGGATCCACTCGACGGCCCCGGGACCGAGGCCCAGCCGTCGGTCGCCCTCGAGCCCCTCGAGGAACGGTCCCGCATACACATCCATCACGCGCCGGCAGGTGGCCGTGGCGTCGTCGCCGACGTCCTCCTGCGCGAGTGCGAGCAGAGCGGTCGCGTCGCAGGAGATTTCGGTCGCGATTCGTTCGTCGTCGGGCTCGACGATCACGCCCGGACCCAGGCGACGGAGCTTGCGCAGGGCCTCCGACAAGCTCTTTCGCTGAAGGGAGGGCTCGGAGTCGGGCCACAGGAACTCCGCCGCGTGCGCACGCGTCCGCGTGCCCCGCAGTGCGAGGTAGGCGAGCAACAGCAAAGGCTTCCTCTCGGAAAACACATCGCCACGCAATGCCAAAGCACCGAGCGTGGTGAGGTCCATCGTGACGCAAGTTTACGGCATGCAGTGCATAGAAACCCAAACGTCGGCCGCGCCGCTTGGCGGTTCGTTGGGGGTTCGTTGGCGGGGCCGTCGCTACAACCGAGCATGCCAGGTCGACCCGATGCCAACGACGGACGGATGTCCGCACTGGCACGCGGCCCAAGCGAGTGGGGCGAACGCCTGTTCGTCCTCAGGATTTGGAACGTGCGGGGCGAGGTCTGCGGAATCGTCCGCAACACCTCGACGGGCAGAGCCGCGGCTTTCGCGTCGCGCGAAGGCTTCTTCGAGTGCATGCAGATCCTGCACGACTCGAGCACGCCACCCGACGACACGGCAGACCAATAGGGACCGTCGTCCCACGGTCGAGAAAGGAGGAGCCCACGCCCGCGCGCCGCCGCCACCCCGGCCCTGATCGCCCCCCAGCAGCACCTCCAGGAGGAGTTTGCATGACCAGCACCAGGACCCGCATCCTTCGCATCCTCGCCGCCCTCGCCCTCGGCATCACGCTCGCCGTGGCCACCGCTCACACCACCCTGACGTTCGACCTCGGCGACGGCGCGGTGGACTACACCGACCACGACACCGACGAGGTCTACCCCGCCTTCGCGATGGTCGACGGCACCCTGATCGTGACCTTCCACGACGACGCGCCGTGCAACGCGCTGCCGGCGATCTCGTTCGACATCCCCGATCTCGGGAAGGAAGACATCTTCGGCAACGACATCGGGGCGACGATCGCCGACATCGGTGACGTCGAATGGCGCGCCGACGGCGCCGACACGCCCAGCTCCTGGAGCCTGACCGGCGTGACGTACGTCCACACCGACGTGGCCCTCGCGGACGCGGTCGAGGCCTACGCGAATGCGTTCCGGTCGCTCGGCTTCGAAGTCGTGATCCACAACACGCCCTCCGCAAACATGAAGGTCGCGATGGTTTCGCACGGCGACGCAACGGCCCGCATCGCCCTGCGCAAGTCCGGCGCCGGCGAGGTGACCGTCGACGTCGACGCGCTGTAGCGTCCGTCGCAGCACCCCTTTCGCGGTCGCGCGCTTCCCGG
>CBDUCW010000334.1:0-2259 GCA_965365745.1 uncultured Trueperaceae bacterium | reverse complement strand
GCAGCGGCGAGGCCCCTTTGCAGCGCACGCGGCGCGGCACCATCGCCTGGGCGGGCGGCAGCACCGTCGCGCACGTACGCTGCGCTCCGATCCCGGTGGCTGCGGCAGGCAGCGCCGCGGTCCGGCCCCCGCCCTGTGCCGCCGGCGACGTTCGGAGCGCGATCGGGCATTTAGTTTGATATCGAAGCATTTTGGCGGGGACTTCCCCATCACGCGTCAGGAGCGACCATGGGAACGCACTACCGCGGCACCGAGCACGAGCAGCGCGCGCTCGACACCTACATCAAGCTCACGCGGGCGAGCACGGCCACCGAACGCACGATCAACCAGCACCTCGTCGACGCCGACCTGTCGATCAGCCAGTTCGGCGTGCTCGAGGCGCTGCTCCACCTCGGTCCGCTCTCGCTGGGGCGGATCGCCGCCAAGATCCTGAAGTCGGGCGGCAACCTCACCTACGTGGTCGACAACCTGTGCAAGCGCGGCCTCGTCGAGCGGCAGCGCGATCCCGACGACGGGCGCATCGTCGTCGTGCACCTCACCGACGACGGGCACGAGCTGATCGCCGGCCTGTTCCCACGCCACGTCCAGCGCGTGGTCGACGCCTTCGAGGCGCTCAGCGAGGCGGAGCAGGACGCGCTCGCGGCGCTGTGCAAGAAGCTGGGCCGCGCGCAGGCCGACGTCCCCTGAACCCCCCCGGCGCCCCACGCCGGCGAACCGACGAGATCCCCCCTCGACCCAACGCCCCTTCGGAGCCGGAGGAAGCCATGACCCGTTCCACGACCCCCAACCGCGACGCGAGCGGCCGAACCGACCGCAGCGACGCGGCGACCGCCGACGTCCTCGGCCTTCACCACATCACCTGCATCTCGGGCGACCCGCAACGGACGCACGACTTCTACCAGGGCCTGCTCGGGCTCCGGCTCGTGAAGAAGAGCGTCAACCAGGACGACCCCGGCACCTACCACCTCTTCTACGCCGACGGTGAAGGCGCCCCGGGCACCGACATCACCTTCTTCCCGTGGCCGCAGCTCCCGCAGGCACGACCGGGGGCCGGGCTCACCACCGAAGTGCAGCTGGCGATCCCGGCCGGCAGCGAGGGCTGGTGGCGCGAACGCCTCGAGAGCGCCGGCCTGAAGGTGCACACCGAGCATCGCGGCGACGACGCGGCCCTCGTCCTGAACGACCCCGACGGCCTTCCGCTCGCTCTCGTCGCCACCCCCGACGAGCGCGACGTCACGCCTTGGGACCGCAGCCCGGTCCCCGCCGACAAGCAGCTGCTGGGCCTGCACGGCGTCCGCCTGACGGTCCGGAACGCCGACGCGACCGGCGCCATGCTCGAACGGCTCGGCTTCATCCGTGCCGACGAGGCCGGCAGCGACGCCGAACCCGCCTGGCGCACGTACCGGTTGGCCGGCGAGCCCCGCAGCGGCCGCGTGGTCGAAGTGCAGCACGCGCCCGAGGCGAACCCGGGGCGCTCCGGCCGCGGCGCCGTGCACCACGTCGCCTTCGCGGTCGACGACGACACCCACCAGGCCGCGGCGCGCTCCGCCGCCATCGACGGGGGCGGGCAGCCCACGCAGCCGATCGATCGCTTCTGGTTCCGGTCGGTGTACTTCCGCGAGCCCGGCGGCGTGCTCTACGAACTGGCCACCAACGGCCCCGGCTTCGACGTCGACGAGGACCTCGACAAGCTCGGCGAGACCCTGATCCTGCCGCCCTGGCTCGAGCCGCACCGGGGCCAGATCGAATCGATGCTCCTGCCGCTCGACACCAGCGACGCCCGCGCGGCCCGCATCGCCGATGCGGGGCTGGGGGCGCCGTGACCCTCCCGCCGACCGCCGGCCTGCACCACATCAGCGCCATGGCGCGCGACCCGCAGCGCAACGTCGACGTCTACCAGCACGTGTTGGGCCAGCGGCTGATCAAGACCACCGTCAACTTCGACGACGCCTCGACGCACCACCTCTACTACGGCGACGGTCGCGGAGCGCTGGGCACGGCGCTGACCTTCTTCCCCTGGCCGATGGCCGCGCGCGGCGTCCGCGGCACCGGCGAGACCGACGCCATCCAGTACGCCGTGCCGCGGGCCTCGATCGCCTGGTGGCGCGACCGCCTGGACGGCTTCGGCTTCGCGCTCCGAAGCGAAGAGCGCTTCGGCGCGCCGGTGCTCGGCTTCGAGGACCCCGACGGAACCCCGCTCGAGCTCGTGGGGGTCGACGACCCGCCGTGGACCGCGCCGTGGGACGAGGGTCCGATCCC
>CBDUCW010000333.1:0-2293 GCA_965365745.1 uncultured Trueperaceae bacterium | reverse complement strand
CCGGAGGGTTCGGCGCGACCCCGGTCACGCCGCCGGTGGCGTCGAGCAGCGCGATCGAGCCGCCGTAGGCGGCGCGCAGGTTGTCGGGCGTGTAGATCTCGTCGACCGGCCCCTGGGCGATCGTGCGCACGTTCAGCAGCAGCAGCCAGTCGAAGTAGGTGGTCACCGTCTGCAGGTCGTGGTGGACGACGATGACGGTCTTGCCGCGGTCGCGGAGTTCGCGCAGCAGGGCGATGATCGCGCGCTCGGTGGTGGCGTCGACCCCGGCCATCGGCTCGTCGAGGAAGTACACGTCGGCGTCCTGCACCAGCGCGCGCGCCAGGAACACGCGCTGCTGCTGCCCGCCCGAGAGCTGGCTGATCTGCCGGTCGGCGAAGTCGGCCATGCCGACCAGCTCGAGCGCTTCCATGGCGCGCGCGTGTTCGGCCCGCCCGGGCCGCCGCAGCCAGCCGAGGCGGCCGTACAGCCCCATCGTGACCACGTCGACCGCGGTGGTGGGGAAGTCCCAGTCGACCGTCGATCGCTGCGGCACGTAGCCCACCCGTCGTCGCTGCTCCGCGTAGGGCCGGCCGTGGATGGTGACGTGCCCGGCGGCCGGGCGGACGAGCCCGAGGATCGTCTTGATCAGCGTGCTCTTGCCCGCGCCGTTGGGGCCCACGATGGCAGCGAGGACGCCGGGCGGGACATCGAGATCGATGTCCCACAGGACCGGCGTGTGCCGGTAGCTCACGGTGAGGTCTTCGACGTGCACCGCGAGATCCGGTTCGTGCAGGCGCTCGCTCATGGGTGCGCGGGATCGACGCCCCACGCCTCGGCCCATGGCGTCAGGGCCTCGGGCAGGGGTGGGACCGATCCGCCGAGCTCGCGCGCGAGTCGCGCGGTGTTGGCCACGATCATGCCGATGTACGTGCCCTCGGCCGACCCGGCTTCGCCCATGGCGTCCGAGAACAGCTCGGCGCCGATGCGCACCTCGTGTCCGCGCTCGGCGGCCGCGTCGATCACGGCCTGGATCGTGCGCGGATTGATCGTGGTCTCGATGAACACCGCGGGTACGTCGCGTTCGGCCACCAGATCGGCCATCGCGCGGATGTCGGCTACGCCGGCTTCGCTCTCGGTGCTGATCCCCTGGATGCCGGCGACCTCGATGTCGAAGGCGCGCCCGTAGTACGCGAAGGCGTCGTGGGCGGTGACCATCAGGCGTTGCCCCTCGGGGATCGTGCCGATCGCCTCGGTCGCCCACGCGTGCAACGCCTCGAGCTGCGCGACGTAGCTGTCGCGGTTCGCGTCGAGCTGCTCGCGGCAGGACGGGGCCTGTTCGGCGACGGCGTCGGCGATCGTCGGGGCGATGCGCGCCCACAAACTCGGATCCATCCACAGGTGCGGGTCGATGCCGTAGACGTCCTGGGTGGTGATCAGCTGACCCGGATCGATCGAGGCGGGGGCCACCGCGATCGTCGGCTTCGTCTCGGCGAAGCGCCCAAGCACGCTGCCGAGCTGCCCCTCGAGGCTGTATCCGGCGTAGAGGATCAGATCGGCGTTCTGCAGGCGGCGGACGTCGCCCGCCCGGGCCTGGTAGAGGTGCGGGTCGACGCCCGGGCCCATCAGCGCTTCGACCTCGCCGCACTCGCCTGCGACGTTGGCGGCGACGTCGCCGATCATGCCGATCGTGCTCAGGATGCGCACCGGCTGGGCGACGGCCGACGCCGTGCCCACGACGACGGCGACGATCGCGAGGGCCCGCAGCAAGAGACGGGGTCCGCGCGCCCGAACGGGGGCGGCCGCGGCGCGCGGGCTCCGACCCCGATGGGGGGCGTGGGACGACGTCTCGGTGCCGGCGGCCGGGGCCGGGGACGCGCCGGCGGGGCCGGTACGAGGCGTGTGCGAGACGGACCGAAGGGAAGAATTAGGTGTGCCTAAAATCATGTCGCAACGCTACAACCCCCGGCCACGACGTGTCAACCGCAGGCGCCACGCGACGCCGGTGGGCGGATCAGCTCGTGGCCCGCTCCGGATCTGGGTCGGGGGGACCGTCGTCGACGAGGAGGCCGGCGGCGAGGCGCGCCGCGAGCGCGACCTCGCTCCCGTCGGCGACCACGGTGACGGGACCGTCGAAGGGGGCCTTGGCCCGCACCGCCACGTCGGCACCGGGCACCAGCCCCAGCTCGGCGAGGTAGGCCAGCACCTCGCTGTCCTGCAGCAGGACGCGTACGACCCGCCCGGTGGCTCCGGGCTCGAGCTCGAGCAATGGACGCCCCACGCTCTCGGGGACGCTCCCGTCGAGCCGCGGGATGGG
>CBDUCW010000332.1:0-2400 GCA_965365745.1 uncultured Trueperaceae bacterium | reverse complement strand
ACTGGCCGAGGACCGCCTGCGACGGCTGGAGGCAGTCCATCGCGCGAAATACCTGGTCCTTCTCGTCGCGGACGGCCTCGGCTTCGTAGCGGGCCGGCGGCTCCATGGCGACGAGCGCGACGAGCTGGAGCAGGTGGTTCTGGAAGACGTCGCGCACGACGCCGGCCGACTCGTAGAAGCCGCCGCGGCCCTCGACGCCGAGCGGCTCGGCCATGGTGATCTGCACGTGATCGACGTAGCGGTTCGACCAGATCGGCTCGAACAGGCTGTTGGCGAAGCGCAGCACGGCGAGGTTCTGCGCGGTCTCCTTGGCGAGGTAGTGATCGATGCGGAACACCTGCGACTCGTCGAAGCGTTCGAGCACGTGGCGGTTCAGCGCCTTCGCGCTGTCGAGGTCGTGCCCGAAGGGCTTCTCGATCACCAGGCGCACGCTGCCGTTCTCCGGCGCCTCGTTGAGCCCGGCGTCGGCCAACGCGGCGGTGATGCCCTCGTAGGCCCCCGGGGGCGTGGCGGTGTAGAAGATGCGGCGCTCGAGCCCGGCGTCGGCCAGCGCTCGCCCCAGGCGGCGCATGGCGTCGGCGTCGTCGTAGCCGCCTTGCACGTAGCGCAGCCGGGCCGCGAAGCGCTCCCAGGCCTCGCCGCGGGCGTCGTCGCCCATCGCGTCGGCGTAGTGGGCCGCGAGCGAGGCGTCGTCGAAGTCGCTGCGGGCGTAGCCGAAGATGCGCGTGCCGTCGGCGAGGGCGCCCTCGCGCTCGAGCGCGAACAGCGCGGGGAGGAGCTTGCGGGCCGCGAGGTCGCCGGAGGCGCCGAAGATCACGAAGGCCGTGGCCGGGGCGGTGGCGAGCGTCATGCGGCCCCCTCGGCGTCCGCGGAGGGGCCGGCGTCCGCGCCCGATCCCGCCTCGGCCCCTGGACTTCGAACGGCGTCATCCGACTTTACGGCGTGCCCTCCGAACTCGTGCCGCAGCGCGGCGATCACCTTGTCGGCGAAGACGTCGTCCTTGCGGCTGCGGAACCGCGCGAACAGCGCGTCGGCGATCGCGGGCATCGCCACCGCCTGGTCGATCGCGAACTCGAGCGTCCAGCGCCCCATCCCCGAGTCGTCGACGTAGCCGCGGGTCGACTCGAGCCCGGGCTCGCGATGCAGCGCGTCGGCGGTGAGCTCGAGCAGCCACGAGCGGATCACGCTGCCGTGCGTCCACAGCTCGGCGATCCCCGCGAGGTCGAGGTCGGCGTGCGGGTAGGCCCGCAGCGCCTCGAAGCCCTCGCCGATCGATTGCAGCATGGCGTACTCGATCCCGTTGTGGATCATCTTGACGAAGTGCCCGCTCCCGGCCGGGCCCACGTGCCGGTAGCCGTCCTCGGGGGCGAGCGTGGCCAGCGCGGGCTCGAGGTGCGCCACGGCATCGTCGGGGCCGCCGACCATGAGGTTGTAGCCGACCTCGAGGCCCCACACGCCGCCCGAGACCCCGGCGTCGACGTAGGCCACGTCGTGCGCGGCGGCGCGCTCGGCGCGGCGCCGCGAATCCCGCCAGTCGCTGTTGGCGCCGTCGACCAGGATGTCGCCCGCCTCCAGCTGGGCCAGCGCGGCGGAGACCAGCCCCTCGGTGGCCTCGCCGGCGGGCACCATCAGCCACACCACGCGCGGCGGCTCGAGGGCGCCGACCAGGGCCTCGAGGTCGGGCGCGCCGCGGGCGCCCTCGCGTTCGACCTCGGCCACGGCGTCGGCGTCGAGATCGGTGACGAGCACCGTGTGGTCGTCGCGGAGCAGCCGTCGCGTCATGTTCGCGCCCATGCGTCCGAGTCCTACGAGTCCGAGCTTCATGCGTCCTCCTCGAGTTCGAGCGGGGTGTGCTCCGATGACGCTAGCAGCCGCGGCACGGGGGGAACCGTCGCCCGCGCCGCCCTCCGCCCCCACGGGGCGAACCCGCACCGTGCCGTCGGTCGACGGGCGTGCCGCGCGCGACCCCCGACGTGCGGGCGAGGGGGCCGCGGCGCCGTGCGCCGGGCCGCTGCAGCGCCGCGCCACGGCGCCCGGCGCGCGGGCGTCGCCCCGTTCAGTCCCGGGGCGCTCCGTCGAGCGGCAGCCAGACGCGGAAGCAGGTGTCGCCGGGCTCGCTCTCGACGTCGAGGTGTCCGTGGTGGCGCTCCTCCACGATCCGATTCGCGATGTCCAGCCCCATCCCCGTGCCTTCGCCGACTCCCTTGGTGGTGAAGAACGGCTCGAAGATGCGAGCGCGCAGCTCCGGCGGCACGCCCGGTCCGTCATCGCAGATCTCCACGACGATGGCGTCGGTCGCGACGTGGTGCTCGCCGCGGATCGTGACGGTGCCGCCCCCCTCGCTCGCCGCCGCCACCGCGTTGTCGAGGAGGTTCGTCCACACCTGGTTGAGCTCGCTGC
>CBDUCW010000331.1:0-2402 GCA_965365745.1 uncultured Trueperaceae bacterium | reverse complement strand
CGCTTCAGGGCCGGCGTGTCTCGTCCCTCACGGGACTCGGTGTGGTGGGCGGTACTGGATTTGAACCAGTGACCCCTCGCGTGTGAAGCGAGTGCTCTCCCGCTGAGCTAACCGCCCGGGCAAACGAAAGTGTACTCGTCGTTCCGGCGCGATGCAACCGCTGGGCGACGGAGCGCGGCGAGGCGGGCGGGCGTCTCCGAGGGCGATGGCGGTATTGAACCGCCGCTGCGCCGCGCTGCATACTTGGTTCAGGCAGCCACCGTGGCCCGATGCGCGGGTCCCGGGCGCGCCGAGCAATTCGCAAGGAGGCGAGCGCATGGATGGCATCCCGATCGATGCCGGGGCCGTGTCTCTTCGTTCGTGGGGTTCGCCGGGACGGGTTGCCGAGCGGAGGCTCGCTCGATGATCCGCACGAGGATCTTCGCGGGGCTGCTCGCCCTCGGCGCGGGCATCCTCCTGTACCGCACCATCGCCCTGCTCGCGGACGGCGCGGGCTCGGTTCTCATGCCGTGGGTCGTCGGCCTGGACTTCCTCGAAATGGCCGTCGACCTCATCGTGATCGCCGCGGCGCTGCGGTGGGGTCTCACCGGGCGGGCCGAACATGCGGGCCTCGCCCTGCGCGCGGGGGCGGCCGCGGCCATCCTCCACGCCGTGCGCGTCCTGGTCTTCGTCCTCGGGCGCGTCGGGCCGTGGGAGAACTTCGACGTGCGGCCCGCGGCGCGCGCCCTGCACGCCACCCGCTGGACGTGGGGCGAGGTGTGGTTCGCGGGGATCCTCTCGCTCCTCGGCGTGATCGGCGTCCTGGTCATTTGGAGGCTGCGGCACCGGGCGTTCCACAAAGCGCGTGCCCTGGAAGTCACCTGACGCCGAGCGCACCGCGCACGCCCGACGCGACGGCACGCGCTCGTCGAAGCGCGTGCCGTCGTGGGTGGCCACCCGAACCACCGGGCGTCCATTCCTCTTCCGTTCCGGTCCCAGCCGGATAGCGCGAGCATAGGACGCGTGCGGCGGCGCGCCCGGTCACTTGCACATTGTGCGGAACGGCGTTTCCGCCCGCCCAAAGTGCGACCCCCGTCGTGGGAGGCGACGGGGGCTGCTGGGAAGAGGATGGAAACCGGAGGCAGGGGGTAGACCGCCTCCATATCCACGTGGAGCGTACGAGGGCACTTCTGACAGAGTCCTTACACGGACGCATTCCGCGTCGTACCTTCGCCTCGAAGCGCACCGCGACGTCCCCGATCGACGCCAGGAGGAACCGCCATGCCCCGATCGACCACCCCCGCCCCCGATCTCGGCGGGTTCAGCATCAGCCTCGCCGTCGCCGATCTCGCCGCCAGCCGGGCGTTCTACGAGGCGTTCGGGTTTCGGGCCGTCGAGGGCGGCCTCGAAGCTGACGATTGGGTCGTGCTGCGCAGCGGCGAGGCGACGATCGGCTTGTTCCACGGGATGTTCGACACGAACATCCTCACCTTCAACCCCACGGACGTGCGAGCCGTGCAGGCCGTCCTCGACGACGTCGGCGTCGAGCTCACCCGCCGCGCCGAGCCGGGAACGGACCGGACGTCGGCGACGCTGGTCGATCCGGATGGCAACCCGATCCTGCTCGATCAGCACTACCACCGCGGCCTGACGGCGTGGCACGACCGCGAGGTCGAACGGCTGCGCGCGCTGCGCGACTACGCGACGCGCCGGCTCGAGGCGCTCGGCGCCTCGTAGCCGTACGGTCGGCCGGTGGGCCCGCGCCGCGCCGGTCCCCTACTCGTGTCCAGGCGACGGTGGCAAGCCTCTCGTGAGCCTACGCTAGAGGTTCTATGAGCTTCACCGTCCAAGCCCCGTTCGAACCCGCCGGCGACCAGCCCAAGGCGATCGAAGGCCTTCTCGAAGGCCTCCAGGACGGGCTTCGGTACCAGACGCTGCTCGGCGTCACCGGATCGGGCAAGACGCACACGATGGCCCGGATCATCGAGCAGGCGCAGCGCCCTTCGCTGATCATCGCGCCGAACAAGATCCTCGCCGCGCAGCTCGCCACCGAGTTCAAGGAGTTCTTCCCGGACGCGGCGGTCGAGTTCTTCGTGAGCTACTACGACTACTACCAGCCCGAGGCCTACGTGCCCGCGCAGGACCTGTTCATCGAGAAGGACTCGAACATCAACGACGAGCTCGAGCGCCTGCGCCACTCGGCCACGCGCAGCCTGCTCACGCGACGCGACACGATCATCGTCGCCTCGGTCTCGTGCATCTACGGCCTGGGGAGTCCGGCGGAGTACAAGCGCCGCAACCTGATCCTCAGCCGGGGGCAGCGCATCGACCGCAACGAGATCCTCGAGCGGCTCGTGGGCATGCAGTACACCCGCAACGACGTGGAGCTCGAGCCCGGTGTGTTCACGGTGAAGGGCGACGCG
>CBDUCW010000330.1:0-2411 GCA_965365745.1 uncultured Trueperaceae bacterium | reverse complement strand
GTGAAGGGGGCGGTGGAGGGGGCGGTGGAGGCGTCACCGCTGCACCCCTCGCGCTCGCCGTAGGATGGGCGCGTCCGCCTCACCCCGGGTCGCCGTGGCCTGCGCACGGCCCCGCCCTCGAACGCGAATGGGAGTTCCCATGCAAGCCCCTCGCTGGATCTGGATCCTCGTCGTCCTCGCCGGTGTCGTGTTCATCTTCCTCGAGCAAGGCTTCACGCTGAGCGATATCGGCATTCTGCTCGTCCTCATCGGCGGCGGAAAGCTTCTCTGGGACGCACGTCGCGACCGGCGCGAGTAGCCGCCGGAAGGGCGCGGCCGCCGCGAGGCGGCCTCCTGCGATCGCCTCACCGCTTCCGCTCCGCCGCTCGTCAGGGGAACAGCGGCAGGCCGAGGGCCGCCAGGCTCGGGTAGCGCACCGACCATCCACCGTCGGCGAAGACGAGCTCGGCCACGCCCGATCGGGTGACGCTTTGCCCGTCGACGACCGCGTCGACCGTGAAGGCGACGGTGCCCCGGGCTCCGGCGAGCGACGTCCGAACGTCGCGGAGGACGAAGCCCTCGAGCTCCGCGTTCGGCCCCACGTCGGGCGGGACGTCGACGAGGAACGAGGCCGACCACGCGAGGTCGTCGCAGACGAGCCCCTCGAAGACCTGTCGCACCGCGTTCTCGGCGAGGTAGGTGCTCTGGCGCGCGGCGGCCGCATCGACGTCGGGCTGCCCGGCGATCTCGGCGATCGACTCGGTCGCCCAATGGCACGGCGACACGTCTGCGAAGGGGCTCGATGCGAGCGCCGTGCCCGCGAGGACGAGCGCGGCGATGGAAACGTGCAGCATCCGGATCATGTGCGCAGCATAGGGAATCCGCGCCCGAAGCACCCCCCCATTTGCTCACAGTCCCCAAATCGGCCGACCGGGCCGAGCGCACCCGCGGGCGGTCGGTAGACTGCCCCATGCGGCTCTACACCGCCCGCGCAATGCAGGAAGCCGATCGGCGCGCCATCGAAGGCGGCGTGGCGGGGTCGACGCTCATGGAACGCGCCGGCCGGGCTGTGGCCGAGCACCTGCTGCGGGTCTGCCCCGACGCCCACGCCATCGTCGTGGTCTGCGGCCCCGGCAACAACGGCGGGGACGGGTACGTCGCCGCGCGCCACCTCCACGAGGCGGGTCGGGCGGTGTCGATCTTCGAGGTCCGCGACGACCCTCCGGGCGACGCCGGCGCCGCGCGGCGGAGCCTGCCCTCCGGCCTCGCGCCCGAGCCGTCCGACACGGCCCGGCTCGTGCACCGTCTCGCGGCCGCCGACGCCGCCATCGACGCGCTGTTCGGCACCGGGCTCTCGCGGCCCCTCGAGGGCGAGATGGCCGAAACGGTCGCCGCCCTCAACGACGCCGCAGCCTCCGTGATCGCGGTCGACGTTCCCTCCGGCGTCCGCGCCGACCTGGCCGTCCCCTTCCCGGTGCACGTCCGAGCCGATCACACCGTCGAGCTCGCCGGAGCCTCGCTGGCCGGGGCGCTCGAACCGGCGCGGTCGGCGTTCGGGCGCTCGGTGGTCGCCGACATCGGCATGCCCGGCGCGGCGCTCGACGGCCTCGCCGCGGCCGAGCTGCTGTCGGCGTCCGCAGCCGGCGAGCGGCTGCCGGCACGGCGTCGCGACGTGCACAAGTACCGCGTCGGCACCGTCGCCGTCGCGGCCGGAAGCCCGCGCTACCGCGGCGCGTCCGTGTTGGCCTGCCACGGTGCGCTGCGAACCGGCGCGGGCCTGGTGACGCTCGCGAGCGCGTCGCGCCCGGGCGGTCTGCCGCCCGAGGTGGTGCTCGAGCCGACCCCGGACGACGCGGCCATCGCCGCCCTGATCGAACTGCCCCAACGTCGCCGGGGCGCGATCGTCGTCGGCTGCGGGATCCCGGCGGACGATCCCCGCATCGCGGCGCTCCCCCGGCTCTTGGCCGTCGTCGACCGGCCCGTCGTGCTGGACGCCGGGGCGCTCGATCCTCGCCTCGGCGACGCGGTGCGCCGCCACGGCGCCTGCGTCGTCACGCCGCACGCGGGCGAACTCGCTCGGCTGCTCGGCGCCGACGACGACGCCCCCGACCCCGCGGTCGATCCCGTGTCCGCCGCACGCCGCCTGGCCCACGCCTGGTCGTGCGTGGTCGCGCTCAAGGGGCCCACGACCGTGGTGGCCGATCCGGACGGCGCGGTGACGATCTCGGCGGCCGGGCACCCGGGCATGGCGACCGGGGGCAGCGGGGACGTGCTGGCCGGCGTCCTCGGTGCGCTCCTCGCCGAAGCGTTCGCGGGCCGCGACCGCCTTGCGGCCGCGGATCTCGCCCCAATCGTGGCCGCAGGCGTGTTCCTGCACGGTCGAGCGGGTGAGCGCGCGGCCGAAACCCACGGCGTGGGCCTGACCCCCACCG
>CBDUCW010000329.1:0-2434 GCA_965365745.1 uncultured Trueperaceae bacterium | reverse complement strand
TCGTCATCGGCCTTGAGCGCCTCCTGGTAGTAGAACTGCGCCAGCGCGCAGTTGCCCCGGCCCATCGCGAAGTCGCCGCGCTCGATGAGCCCGGGCACGTCGCTCTCGGTCGGTTCTTGGGTGTCTTGGGCGAACGCCGTGGCCAGCGTCAGCGCGGCTACGAGCGCCAGGATCAGGGTCCCGACGGTGCGCAGGGCCGTGGCTCGGCGGCGTTGCATTGCGGTTGTGTACGTCACTTGGCCTCCAACGAGCAGACATCGTATCACCCGGTCGGGTGCGCTCCGTGGGCGCCCCAACGAGGCGCCGAGCGTCCGCGTGGGCGCCCGGGCGCAACGCCGGGAGGGATTCGTCCGAAGTCGTCCCATCATCGGGGCCGGCGGTGAGAACGAGGTGTGCTTCGGCCGACGCGCGGGCGTCGACGCTCAGACGTCGAAGTCGTCGACCGCGTCCTCGAGCTCCCGCGCCAGGCGGATGCGCCAGTCGCCGCGCGCGTTGCGCCGCAGCGTCGCCCGCCCCGAGATGCCGCGCCAGCTCACCTCGATGTCGTAC
Source organism: uncultured Trueperaceae bacterium (assembly GCA_965365745.1). Lineage (GTDB taxonomy): Bacteria > Deinococcota > Deinococci > Deinococcales > Trueperaceae > CBDUCW01. The sequence goes on along the minus strand of CBDUCW010000329.1, from coordinate 1,885 downwards.
CCGTCGACGTCGGCGGCGTCGGCGCTCGCCGGGTGCAGGGCGATCCGGTGCAGGGTGGCGCCCGCGAGCTTCCCCCGGATCATGGTGATGGCATCCTCGAGCAGAACGAGATCGCGGTCGGGGACGTCGCCTTCGATGTCGATGGTGGTCCCGGCGATCTCCATGGCGTCACCCTACGGTCCGCACCCCGGTGGCGATGCGAAACCGTTCACCCCGCGATGCGCCGCCCGGGGCCGGGCTGCCGTCGGGCGGCCGGGGCTACCCGCCGGCGCCGAGCAGCTGCAGGAACTGGCTGTGGAAGAAGGTCACGACGGCACCGAAGACGAGGTGCGACAGCAGCGCCGTGAACACCAGCGGCACGCGGGAGCGGAAGCGGGGGAGGGGGTGGTGCTCGACGACGAGGATGGTGAGCAGCAGCGACACGATCACGCCGTGGCCGAGTCCGAACACGATGCCGATGAGGGCGTAGAAGAGGTTGACGTCGGCGGGCAGGCCCGCGCCTCCGAGCACGACGAGCGACGGAACCGCGTCGCCGGCCCCGAGCAGCGCGAGCACGATCAGACCGTAGAGCACCGCGAAGGCCACGCCGACCAGCGCGAAGCCGAGCGCTCCGCGCACCAGGGAGCGTGAATCGAGACGCCCCGAGCGGTACGAACCGAGCGCGCCGAGCACGTCGTAGGTGGGCCCGCCCCAGGCGCGGGGCAGGTAGATGGCGACGATCATCGCGGCCGTCGCGAGCAGGCCGGCGGCGATGGACGAGAAGATCAGGGGAAGAGCCATGCGGCCTCCTCTTGCGGGCGGGGCGGCGCGAGGCGCGGCGGAGGCCGTCCGCCGCGTCGATCGCGTCGATCGGGCGGGTCTACGGTCGCAGGCTAGGACGCGCCCCGGGGGTCCGTCTTCGTGCTGGCCCATGGTTCGCCCCGCGGGCGTGGCCCGCGCCGGCGGGGCCGGTCGTGCGAGCGAAGCCGCGTTCGTGAACCCGGGGCACGCCGGCGGGGGGCGGCGGTGGTACGCTCACAGCCAACGTTTTCGCGCGGCACGACGCGTTCGGTCGCGTCGCGCCCTCGTGCCGGATCTCGGAACCCTCCATGTCGCGAACCTCCCCCCAATCCCGATCGCACCGCACCCCCCTGTCGACCGTCGCCCTCGCCTGGACCACGTTGATCGTCAACGTCGTGGTGATCCTCCAGGGCGCGTTCGTACGGGCGACCGGGTCCGGCGCCGGCTGCGGCCGGCACTGGCCGATGTGCAACGGCGAGGTGGTGCCGCTGGCGCCGAGCACGGCCACGACGATCGAGTTCAGCCACCGGCTGCTCTCGCTCGCGGCGTTGATCTTCGGCGCGTGGCTGCTCTCGCGCGCGTGGCGCGCACGCAAGCACAACCCGGGCCTCTTCCGCTTCGCCGCCCTCGCCTTCGGATTCCTGATCGTCGAAGCCCTGCTCGGCGCGGCGACCGTGCTGCTCGAATACACGGGCGACAACGTGTCGATGGGGCGCGGCATCATGGTCGCCGTGCACCTGGTGAACTCGCTCCTGCTGGTCGGCACGCTCACGGGCTCGATGCTCTACGCCCGCGCCCGCCGTCCCAACTGGCCGCTGCGCCTGTCGGACCAGGGGTCGCTCGCCACGGTGCTGGGGGTCGGGCTCGTCGCCATGCTGACGGTGATGTTCACCGGCGGTCTGGCCGCGCTGGGCAACACGATGTTCCCGTCCGAGTCGCTCGCCCAAGGGCTGGCGGCCGACTTCGATCCGCGCTCGCACCCGATCATCCGGCTGCGCATCCTCCATCCGACGATCGCGATCGCCGTGGGCATCTACCTCTTCCTCAGCCTGGGGCTGGGCTGGTGGCTGAAGCCGGTGCAGCGGGCACGTCCGATCGCCCAAGC
>CBDUCW010000328.1:0-2434 GCA_965365745.1 uncultured Trueperaceae bacterium | reverse complement strand
CGACAGACGATCGACGAACGGCATGCGGCCGTCTAGGCCGCAGCACGGCCGCGACTCAGGCTTCGTCCTGCGCTTGTCGCCGCATCAGGAAGCCGTAGCCCACGACGCCGATGAGCGCGAACGCGAACCACTGCAGCGCGTAGCCCCGGTGCGGGCCGGGCTCGCGCGGCTCGAGGGGCACCGGCGTCGGGCCGCGCGGCTCGCCGCTCCCCTCCGTGCCGGCCGACCGAGGCGCAGCCGGCGTGCGGCGGAGCAGCACCGGCGCGAGGTCGTAGGGCACGTCGGCGGCGATGCGGCGCACGTCGCCGAAGTAGGCGCGCTCGAGCCGGGCGCCCGCCTCCGCCGGGGACGGATCGCGCGGGCCGAAGCGCGCCGCGAAGCCCGTCGTTGGCGGATCGTCGTCGGGGACCAAGATGCCCTCGACCTCCACCCGGCCGGGCGGCACGTCGACGGCCGACGGCGGCGCGTCGCGCGGAACCCAGCCGCGGTCCACGAGGACGGCCCGATCGGGCTCGAGCACGAGCGGCGTGAGCACGCGCCACCCGGCTTGCCCCCGGTAGCTGCGGTTGCGCAGCCAGACGGTCGCCGCCCCGTCCCACCGCCCCGTGGCCGCCGTGCGGCGGTACACGGCGTCCTCCAGCGCGGGCTCCGCGTCGTCGTCGGCGGCCACGTAGGCGTCGGTCGGCACCAGGGCCTCGAAGGGCTGCGGCGACGCGCTCAGCTGGGCGTCGATGCGTGCGTTCGTCGTCGCCCGCGCCTCGTGCCGGTCGAGCTGCCAGGCCCCGAGGCGGACGAAGAGCACGACGAGCGCCAGGGCGAGCGCATGCCCCACGAGCCACCGCGGGCGCAGCCAGAAGGGCCGCTGCGGAGGGTCGCGGCGCGGCCCGTCGCCGGACCCCCGCCCCGTGGCCCGCGTTTCGTCCGCGCGGCGCGACGTCGCGCCGCGTGCACGCTCAGGCAAGGAAGAACGCCCGGTCGAGGGCCATCACGACGAACAGCAGCGCCAGGTACAGCATCGAGTACTTGTAGAGCGGCAGCGCCGTCGGCTTGTCGATCGCCTCGCCGCGGCGCGCCTGGGCCCACAGCCGCAGGACGCGGATCGCGAGCACCAGGTTGAGCGCCAGCGCCGCGAGGAAGTAGGCGGCCGAGAACTCGTGCAGCGCGAAGGGGATGACCGTCAGCAGGATCGTCAGCGCCGCGTACACGACCATCTGCATCACGGTGCGCCGCTCGCCGATCACCGCCGGCGCCATCGGGACGCCGACCTTGGCGTAGTCGTCCTTGATCATCAGCGCCAGGGCCCAGAAGTGCACCGGAGTCCACACGAAGATGAGCGTGAACAGGCACCAGGCCAGCAGGCTGAGTTCGCCGGTGACCGCGGCCCAGCCGACGAGCGGCGGGATCGCCCCGGCGGCCCCCCCGATCACGATGTTCTGCCAGGTGCTGCGCTTGAGCCACATGGTGTAGATGCCGACGTAGAAGGCGATCCCCGCCCACGACAGCAGCGCGGCGAGCAGGTTTCCGCTCCAGGCGATCAGCACGAACGATGCGAGCGTCAGTGCGACGGCGAAGATCAGCGCGTCGCGGGTCGGTATCACCTGCGTCACCGTGGGGCGCGTGGCCGTCCGCTTCATCCGCACGTCGATGTCGCGGTCGTAGATCATGTTGAACACGCCGGCGGCGCCGGCCGACATGTAGCCGCCGATCGCGATGCCGAGCAGGGGCCACCACCCGGGGAAGCCCTTGGCGGCGATGAACATCGCCCCCAGCGTGGTCATCAGCAGCAGGCTGATCACCTTGGGCTTGGTGAGCACGACGTAGTCGCGCCAGGTCGCGCGACGCGGAGCGGCGCTCGATTCGGGAGCCGGAACGGTCACGAGCGCAGCCCCCCCGACGCGAGCGGATCGCCCACCGAGCCGTCCGTGCCGCCGGCGGCACGGCGGGGGTCGTCGACCTCGGGGGCGGGGTCCACCGCTCGGTCGTGCCCCAGCAGGGCGAGCGTCAGCGTCGACAGCAGGGCGAAGGCCAGCACGGCCACGCCGAGGTGCAGGATCTGCAGCGCGATGGGCGCGAGGAACGCGAGGTTCACCGTGCCGATGACGAGCTGCACGAGGTAGACGGTGAGCAGGGCTTGGGCGATCGGACGTGCCCGCTGCACCGGCTTCAGCCACCAGCCGAGGCTGGCGATGGGTGGCTTGAGGGAGTACGAATTCTCGATCTTTGCAATGTTATCGCAGGGCCGCATTCAGTGGCCTATCTCGCGCGCTTTGGGGCGGAGGTTATTAAGCTCGATCCCTCCAAGCCGTTTTATGACTGCTGGAACACGGTCATCTTTGGTATGTCGCATATGCGTGGAAAGCGCTCAATCCTTGCTGATGCCACGGCACCAGAAGGGCGCGAGGTCTTCGAGAAATTAGTGAAGTCTGTCGATGTT
>CBDUCW010000327.1:0-2443 GCA_965365745.1 uncultured Trueperaceae bacterium | reverse complement strand
AAGCTTGCCGAAATCGTGCTGAAACCCAGCGAGGGCATGGGCGGAAAACCCGCCGTGGTGCAAAATGTCCAGTATCTCGGTGCGCCGCGCAACGACGCGGCGGGGCCGCGTCCGCGACTCGCCTGGGGCACGCTCGCGGGGATCGCCGCCGTCTACTTCTTCTACGTCGGCATCGAGGCCAGCGTGGGCACCCTGCTCGCGCTCCACCTCGAGCCGAGTCGCGGCGCCACCTTCGCGACCGTCGCGACGTCCTTCTTCTGGGGCGCGCTCATGGTGGGTCGCTTCGTGGCCAGCGCGTTCGCGGACCGTCTGCGCCTGCGCGTGCTGGTGACGGCGGCGCTGGGGCTGGGCGGGGTGGCGTTGGCGGCGACGGCCTGGGTGGCGGCGGCTCCCGTCGCGTACGTATTGGCCGGGTTCTTCCTCGCGCCGGTCTTCCCGTCCGCCATGTCGGCGCTGCTTCAGGCCTATCCCGAGCGGAGCGGCATCGCGACGGCCACGGTCTTGGTGTCGGCGAGCTCGGGGGCCGTGATCTTGATCGCGGCGAACGGGTGGATCGTCGAGCGCGGCAGCGTGGCGACGCTGCCGTGGCAGTTCGCGGCCCTGGCCGTGCCGGCGACGGTGCTGGCGTGGGTGTTTCTCGGGCGGACCGAGCGGATGGTCCGTGCCCACCGGGGCGCCGACGCCGGGGCGGGCGATCGCGCCGGGAGCGACGCGGGGAGCTGAGCTCGACCGCCTGCGGGGGTCGTAACGGTGGACAGGGGAGCGTCTCGGACTTGACAAACTACGCGGCATAGTTTTAAAACGAAGCCATGCAGGGGACGCGGGGCAACCTCGCGGATGCCCCCCTTCGCACGAAAGGATCCCTCCCATGACGACACGCACGAGCGTCGCTCCGAATCCCATCGCCTCGAAGCCGGCTGCGCCGGGCGCCCCGGCCTCGCGCGCTCCCCAGGCCGAAGCGCGGTCGGTGGGCGGTGCCGCGCACACGGGGCGGGTAGCTCGCGACCACGGGCACATCGCCTTCGACCTGCAGGGCCCCGACGACGGGCCGCTCGCGGTGCTCGCGCCGGGCCTCGGCGATCTTCGCGCCGAATACCGGTACCTCGCCCCGCGCCTCGCCGCGCAGGGGTGGCGCGTCGCGACCGTCGACCTGCGAGGGCACGGCGACAGCTCCCCGTCGTGGCCGAGCTACACGACCACGGACGTCGCCGGCGATCTGCTGGCGGTCGTCGATCACCTCGGCGGCCCGGCCGTGCTCGTCGGCAACTCGTTCAGCGCCGGCTCCGCGGTGTGGGCCTCGGTCGAACGCCCCGACCTCGTCGCGGGGCGCGTGCTGATCGGCCCCTTCGTCCGCGACCACCCCACGCCGTGGTGGATGCGAGCCGCGATGGCGGTGCTGTTCGCGGGCCCCTGGCGGGTGCGCGCGTGGGACGCGTACTACGCGAGCTTGTTCCCCAGCCGCGCGCCCGACGATCTCGCCGACCACCGCCGCGCCCTCCGGCGCAACCTCGCGGAACCCGGCAGGTTCGCCGCCGCGACCGCCATGATGGCGGCCGGGAACGGCGTCGTGGAGCGTCGCCTGGCCGAAGTCGGCGTCCCGACGCTCGTGGTGATGGGATCGGAGGACCCCGACTTTCCCGATCCGGCGGCCGAGGCGGCGTGGATCGCCGAGCGGACGGACGGCGACGTCGCGATGATCGACGACGCGGGCCACTACCCCCAGAGCGAGCGACCCGACGCGACGGCAGCGGCCATCCTCGCGTTCCTCGACGGGCTCCCGATCGGGAATGGGCGGGGACGCGCGTGAGCGACGTCCGCTCGCCCGGCCGCCCTCGGCGCCCTGCGATCACCCGGTCCCAGGTCGTCGAAACCGCCTGCGACCTCGTCGACGCCGCGGGTTTCGAGGCCCTCACGCTGTCGGCGGTCGCAGCTCGCCTCGACGTTCGGCCGCCGTCGCTCTACAACCACGTCGACGGGCTCGACGACCTGCGCGACGCCGTGCGCGTCGCGGCGCTCGAGGGGCTCGGCGCCGTGATCCGCGACGCCGCCGTGGGGCGCAGCGGCGCCGATGCGTTGCGGGCGCTGGCGCACGCCTACCGGCGCTGGGTCCGGGCGCACCCCGGGCAGTACGCGCTGACCCAATCCGGGATCGAGGATGCCCCGTCCGAGGAGGTCCGCGCGGCCGGCCGGGCCGTCGTCGAGGTGGTGCTGGCCACGCTGCGCGGCTTCGGTCTCGAGGGCGACGAGGCGATCCACGCGGCGCGGGCGCTGCGGAGCGCCCTGCACGGCTTCGTGCTGCTCGAGACGGGGGCCGGCTTCGGCATGCCGATCGACGTGGATGCGAGCTTCGACCGGGTGGTGGAGATGATCGTGGAGGGCGTGCGGGCGCGGCCCGGGTGAGTGCGACCCGGGTGGGCGAGGGAGCGGCGCCGCCGCGCGGTTC
>CBDUCW010000326.1:0-2445 GCA_965365745.1 uncultured Trueperaceae bacterium | reverse complement strand
GTCTTGGTAGCATAGGTATTCGTGATCTCGTTGATGATCAGTTCGTCCTCTTCCTCGGCCTCGTAACGGTATGTGTCGCCTAGATGCTCGCGCAGCGCCTGTCCGTCCTGTTCTTCACCCGCCTCGCCCTCCAGCGGGGCGGCGGGCTGCTCGGGCTCGGCGCCGCCAGCGAGCGACGAAGCGACCGCACCGACGGGCCCCGGTGCCCGCAGGCCCTCGCTCCGCCATCCGCGGTCGGCGTAGCGCCATCGTGAACGAGGCGCGCGCCGTCGGGCTCGACGATCGGCTCCTGGATGGCTTGATCGATCGGCTTCCCCGCGCCCCACGCAGGCTCTACGCCTGGGCGCGCGAAGACTTCGCCGCGTCGCTGGCGTTTTGGCAGCGTCACGGCAACGGCCGCGTGCGCTGGAGCGCCACCCGCGCCGATCTCGTGTTCGGCTCGAACTCGCAGCTGCGCGCGATCGCCGAGCTCTACGCCCAGGACGACGCGAAGGCGAAGTTCGTGCACGACTTCGTCGCCGCTTGGGGCAAGGTGATGAACCTGGATCGGTTCGACGTGCGCTGACGTTCCTCATCACGAGATTTGCGTCGCCAACGCGCCTAGGCTCCGCCGCCGGGGCGCGTTCGCTGTGCGAGCCGGCGCACGTTTAGCGCTCGGATAACGGCCCCTTTCCTAGGCTTGCTCCACGTCAGGATCCACGGTCTTACGCCGGGAGAGGATGACTCGTGTTGCGTGCGATCGGCCATGGAACGGGTGGCGGGGCCCCGCGCATCGGATGCGCGGGACTCCGCCGCGTGCCGTTCGGCGGCGACCTCGTGGGGTAGATCGTGTGGACGATGCGTCGGTGGCTCGTGGAGCGCGGGGCATCGAGTCCACGAACACCCGCCAAGCGGTCGCTTCAATAGGGTCGATCCAGAGCGATGCGTCCGATCGCGCTTCGCGTGCGCGTCTTGCGCCCGCCCTCGGGACGCGCAGCCGACCGTGGTTCGATTAAGGCGCCGGCAGCGGATCGAATCCTGCGGCCGCGATCGCGTCGGCGATCGCCTGCGCTCCCGCCGAGTTCAAGTGCTCGCCATCGCTTCGCACCCAATCGAGCTCCAGCAGATCGCGATCGTGAGCCGGCCCGTTGAGGGCGTCGTACACGGAGACGAACTGCACCCCGTGGGCCTCCGCGGCAGCACGAACTTGATTCGACATCATGGTCCACTCACGCGTGCACGCGTCCGCGATCCCGGCTTCGCGCCACTGCCGCAACACGGGCGTGTACATGTCGACCGCACGAATCACGGTGGCCCGTCCATCGCGCAATTCCCAGATTCGCTCCATCACGTCGCCGAGCACCTGCCGATACGGTGTCCAGTCGTCTTGAGTCGAGACGGCAGGTGGCGGACGGCGCTTGGACGACGTCGAGACGCACGTGCCGATGTCGGGCTGCGGAAGATCGACGCCGGACTGCCTCGGGTTGCCGAAGACCACCACGATCTCGGCTCCACGTACGGGGGCTGCGAAGCGCTCCTGCGCGAGCAGGGTCAGGATCGCTTCGGCGCGGAGCCCTGGGTGGGTGAGGTCGTGGGCTTGCACGTAGACGCCCAGGTCGTCTGATGCCCGCGCGGCGAGCGGATAGGCGACCCCCCACCCGGTCGAGTCGGTCAGGTAGACGAGGTCCCACGACTCTCCCGGCGGCGGGAGACCAGCGCCCTCGTTTGCAGCCGGCAGCGTGGGGTCGATCCCCGGTGCGCAGGCACCCGCTGCCATGAGGACGATGAAGAGCGAGAAGAGCAGGACGATCCAGGGAAACAGTCGTCGCATCAGAAACCTCCTCCGCCGGTCTTTCCATCGGCATAGCGCACCCATCCGGCCGTCCAAGAGGGGAATGGCTTCTCGATCGCGTGGGTCGACCACCGACGACCGCGGGCATCGGCGTGGGGTACGAGAGCCCGATGCAATTCGGCCGCAAGGAGCGGAAGGCGCAGGGAGGACCGCGAGGGCGCCAGGTCTCGAGCCTATTGCCGGCGAGCTGCGTTCGAGCCCGGTCGCGTCCTCAGACCGCGGCCCGCACCGAGAATGGGGGCGCGATCGTCGAAGCATGCGCACGTTTGCTCGTCGTGGCCTTGCTGCGGGTCGTGGTTTGCCGTGCCGTCGCGCTGCCTTCCCCGGCGTTCGCGACGGCGACCCATGCAGCCGCTGAGCCGCTTCGCTTAGTCGGTCATGTCGACCGTCGTCCAGGCCTCGCGCCGGATCCGAGTGACGGATCGCTCACGCCGCAGAGGAAGCGATAGGGGGCGTGGACGTGGCCGTCAGTCCATCGTGGTTCGACGTGCGCTGAACGTCGAGCACGTCAGCGACGCGGTTCGACCGCGTCTTGGCGATCTAGCCGAGGCGCGATCTGCGTGTGCGCTGACGCAAGACCTAACGCTCATCTAACGGCCCCTTTCCTAGGCTTG
>CBDUCW010000325.1:0-2447 GCA_965365745.1 uncultured Trueperaceae bacterium | reverse complement strand
CGTGTGGCCGTCGGCGCCAACGAACTCGAGGCCGATCATCGCACCGACCCCACGCACGTCGCCGATGCCGTCGAGCTCGCCCTGCAGGGCGAGCATCCGCTCAAGGATGCGATCGCCGATCGTGCGTGCGCGCTCGAGCAGTCCCTCCTCCTCGATCACGTCGAGGGTCGCGAGCGCCGCGGCGATCGACACGGGGTTGCCCCCGAAGGTGCTGCCCAACTGGCCGGGCTCGACCTTGCCGATCACCGCCGACAGCGGGAAGCCCGACGACAGGGCCTTCGCGCTCGCCACGAGGTCGGGCTCGACGTCGACGTGATCGACCGCCCACCAGGCGCCGGTGCGGCCGATCCCGGCCTGCACCTCGTCGTCGATCCAGAGCGCTCCGATCTCGTCGGCGTAGCGCCGCAGCGCACGCAGGAACGACGCCGGCGCCGGAATGAAGCCGCCTTCGCCCGCCACCGGCTCGAGTACGAAGGCCGCGACCTCGGAGGCGCCGATGGTGGTTTCGATCCGCTGCCGAATCTGGGCGAGATCCGACTGGCAGCAGCTGCCGTCCTCGCGGCGCCCGCCGTACGGGCAGCGCAGGCAGTAGGGGTACTCCATGCGGTAGATCTCGGCCGCGCGCGGTGCGAAGCCGGCCTTGTACGGATTCGCCTTGCCGGTCAGCGACAGCGCCATGTGCGTGCGTCCGTGGAACGCGTGCGTGAACGCGACGATGCTCTGGCGCCCGGTGGCCACGCGCGCGATCTTGACCGCGTTCTCGACCGCTTCGGCGCCCGAGTTGACCAGGAACACCCGCTTCTCGCTCGGGCCCGGCGCGATCGCGGCGAGGCGCTCGGCGAGTTCGATGTAGCTCGGATGCATGCCCACCGCGAAGCAGAGGTGCTGGAATTCGCGCAGCTGGGCTTCGACGGCCGCACGGACGCGCGGATGCGAGTGCCCGACGTTCATCGCGGCGATGCCGGTGGACCAGTCGAGGTAGCGCGTGCCCTCGGCGTCCCACACGTACGCGCCGTCGGCCCGAACCGGGTAGAAGGGGTGGATCGAGTAGGCGGCCCGGGCGACGGCGGCGGCGCGGCGGCGGTCGAGCGCCTCGTGGGCCGAACCGTCCGCGCGGGTCGCGCGTTCGCCGGGGCGATGGTCGTCCTGCGCGGCGCGGGGGGCGCCGGTTGCGTTGCGGGGGGAGGGCACGGGCTACCTCGATTCCGTGAGGAGGGCGCGGTCGGACGCTCGTCTGCGTCCGGCCACGAACTTGCGACTCGAAGGCAAGCGGGAGCGAACGCAGAAGAATCCAAAGGGGGAGGGAGGAACGTCCTTCGTATCGTAGCAGGAGGCGCCATCGGACGAAAGGTCCGGGTGCGGCGAGCGGCGTCCGAGCGCTGCTAGGCTTCGGGCGTGAGCGACGCCACCGACGACGCCCTACCGACCGCGTCGGACCCGCCGACCGCGGCGCGGGCCGCGGCGACGAGCTTCGTCGTGGTCGCGACCGAGGGAGCGGAGGCTCGGGCCGCCGCGGCGGCCGACCGGCTGGGCGCCCCGTTCGTGCGTGGCGAGCCGCCGGAAGGGGCCGTGCGCCTCCGCATCGCCCCGTCCGGCCGCGCCTCGGACCTCGTGGGCCGCGATCCGGACGACGGCGCCGTGCGGATCCCGCTCGCGGCCCTCGGCGCGGTGCGCCGCGGACGCGATCCGCTGCTGCACGCCACGCTCGCCACCGAAGGTCCGCACCCGGAGGTGGTGGACGCCACCGCCGGCCTCGGCGCCGACGCCTTCGCGCTGGCCGCGGCCGGGTGCCGGGTCACGGCGCTCGAGCGCCACCCCGCCCTCGCCTTCCTGCTCGCCGAGGCGCTCGCCCTCGCCGCGAACGACCCCGACCTCGCCGACGCGGCCGACCGCGTGACGGTCGTCCACGCCGACGCTCGGGCGTGGCTGCGCCGCCACCCCGGCGTCGCGCCCGTGGTGCTCCTCGACCCGATGTACCCGCGCGCGGCGCACGGCGCGGGCCGCCGCCGCCGGGTGGGGAAGGAGATGCGGCTGTTTCGCGATCTCGTGGGCGACGACCCCGACGCCGACGACCTCCTCGGCGCGGCCCGGCGCGCCGCCTCGCGCCGCGTGGTCGTCAAGCGACCGCGGCGCGCCGAACCGCTCGCGGGCGTCGCCCCGTCGGGCAGCATCGACGGGCGCACGGTCCGGTTCGATCTGTACCCGCCGGCGCCGCCGGCCTAGACCGGTGGGCGCCGTGCCGGGATGGGTTCGCGGGAACGTCGGCGCGCCGGCCCCCAGCGGACCGCCGGTCCCCACGGATGGGGGTCCGGGCGCCCCACGGAGCCGCGGTACAGTGCCAGCCCAAGGAGGCCGACCGTGATCGACCCCAATCGACGCCCGCCCGCCCGCTCGCGCCCGCTCGCGTTTCGCCCGGCCCCCCGGGGGCTCCGCGGCGATCCGGCACG
>CBDUCW010000324.1:0-2467 GCA_965365745.1 uncultured Trueperaceae bacterium | reverse complement strand
GGGGTCGTGCCATGCCGCATTGTCGCGCACCCGCCTGGGCCGCGCGCGTCAGGGGCGACTCCGGTGCGCTCGGGTACAGTGGCCCGACGTGATTCGCAAGCTCGCATCCGACGAACTCGTGTGGTTTCTGAGCCGGTCCTTCGCCTTCTACGGGCACGCCGATCCGATGGGGCTGGCCCAGCGGATCCATCCGCGGCTGCACGACCCCAAGCGCGATGCGGCGCACACGTGGGTGCTCGTCGCGGACGAGGGCATGCCACGGGCCGGAGCGGTCGCCCGCACCCCCGGGCTGCCGGACGACCGAAGCTTGGTGCTGAGCCAGCTCTGGTACGACGATCCTGCAAGCCTCGGGCGCCTGCTCGAGAACCTGTTCGAGCGCATCGAGCACGAGGCGGTCAGCGTGCCGCTGCACGGCGTCACCGCGCACGTGGCGGAGCGATTGGTCTCCGACCTCGCGGCGCACGCCTTCGAGCGGAAGGTCTTCCACCACCTGCGCTTTCGGCTCGACGAGACGCCTCCGCTGGGGGTCCCGCTGGTGTTCGAGGCGTGGCGGCTCGAGCTCGAGGCCGGCTTCCGCGAGGTCTACGAACGCGCCGAAGGGCGCGTCCGCGACGTCACCTGGGCCTGGCTCAAGCGGCGCCGCGGGCCCTTCGTTCCCGATCTGTGGCTGCTGGCCCGCGAGACGCTCGACCAGGAGCCCGTCGGGTACGCCTTCGTCAGCGACGGCGGGCGCGGCGTCGACGCGAAGTACGGCCTGACCGCCGTCGGCGTCACGCCCGAGCACCGCGACTCGACCCGCATGCTGCGCCGACTGGTGCTCTCGCTGCTGCATGAACTCGCGGCGCTGAGCCCGCTCGGACGGATCGACACGCACCTCGAGGCCGGCGATCCGAAGCTGATCGAGATCCTTCGGTCGATCGGCTTCGACCAGGTCGAACGCTACGCGTCGCTGGTTCGTACGCCGTAGCGGCGACCTCCGACGTTCGAAGGAAGCACGCGCCGACGGAGCTTCCGTATACTCCGCCCATGCGACTTCTCCTTCGATGGTTCCTCAACGCGCTGGCTCTGTGGCTGACGGTGCAACTGCCGGTCGGCCTGTCGATGGGGGCCGACGGTCTCGGTCCGCTGCTCATCGCCGCCCTCGTGCTCGGCTTGGTCAACGCGATCATCCGCCCGCTCATGATCCTCTTGACGCTGCCCTTCACGCTGCTCACGTTCGGGCTGTTCCTGCTCGTCGTGAACGGCCTCGCCCTCGGCATCGTCGCCGCGCTCACCACGCTGCAGATCGCGAGCTTCGGCCACGCGATCCTCGCGGCGCTCGTCCTCACCGTCATCGCGGCCGTGCTGGGCCAACTGCTCCCCGAGAGACGCAAGCCTCGGCGCTAGCCCCGCGCGAGCGAGCCGAGTGCGGCGCCCGCGGCCCATCGTGGCCGCGGGCGCCGCTGCGTTCCCGGCCGCGCGCGGCCAGCGCCCGGAGGTCTGCGCCCTAGCGTCGCGAGCGCGGCAGGTACTTGCGCCAGATCGGATCGATGTCGGGCAGGAGCCCATAGGCCGACGTGAACATGAAGCGCGGTGCGAAGGGCCGGCGGCGCAGTGCCATGCGCGCTTCGTCCGGCGTGCGGTCGCGCTTCTTCGCGTTGCAGCGCTTGCAGCAGGCGACCACGTTCTCCCACGAGGTGGGCCCGCCACGGCTGCGCGGCGTCACGTGGTCGAGCGTGAGGTCCGAGGCGTGCGTGCCGCAGTACTGGCAGGTGTGGTCGTCGCGCCGGAACACGTTCTTGCGGTTGAAGGCCACGCGCTGGCGGTGCGGGCGTTTGACGTAGCGCGTGAGGCGCACCACCGACGGCACGGGGAAGACCGAGCTGGGGCTCCGCAGGACCGTGTCGGCGTCCTCGACGCGCTCGGCGACGCCGTGCATCAACAGGGCGACGGCGCGCTTGACCGAGCACACGTGCAGCGGCTCGAAGGTCGCGTTGAGGATCAGGACGCGGGCGCCCGAGAGGTTCGCGATGGGCGCGGGCGTCGGATCGGCAGGCGCAGCCGCGACCGCCCCTGCGCCCGACCCCGACTCCGCATGCGATGCGGTCGTTCCGTCGTCGACGAGCGGGGTGCGCTCGAGCCGGCGGGCCGCCTGGTCGCTGGTGCCGTCACCGCGCACGGTCGTCCCCCGTCCACGCCGAGATTCGCGGCGATCGGACGCGAGGCCGGCGCTCCGCCAAGCGTCCGGCGTCTTCGTGCACACGGAACCGCCGCACGCGCGCGGCGTGAGGGATCGGCGATCGTGCGTGGGCGGCGTCCTGGGCGGCGGCGGATCTCCCTTCGAGCGGGTTGGGCAGATCCTACCCGACCGCACCGCCGCCAGGTCCGCGCAGCCGGATCAGGCGTGCCGCTCGAGCGCCAGCTCGAGCAGCCGCTCGATCAAGTCGGGGTAGGAGAGCCCCGCCGCCTGCCACAGCTTCGGGTACAT
>CBDUCW010000323.1:0-2469 GCA_965365745.1 uncultured Trueperaceae bacterium | reverse complement strand
CGGAGTCGGTTGAGCAGCGCAGGCACGTGACCTCCGTCCACCACCACCGATTCGACGGGCCCCAGAGCCTGCCCTATCTCCTCCCGCTCGCGGACGTCTTCGTCTACGAGTCCGACGGACCCGAACAAAGCTGAGGGCGCGGCTGGGGCTGCGCCCGAGGCCTCGATCGAGGCCACGACGCAGGCCTCCGCCCGACGCGAGGCAGCCAACGCGGGCCGCAGGCCCATCCGAACTCCTGCCAGAGCACGACCCGCCCGACCACGATCTGCCGGATCACGACCTGCCAGAGTACGTCCCGCCAAACCACGTCCCCCGACCCGTTCCGCTCGAGGTCCACGCCGAGATCCCCCTCGCGCGCGGGCGTGGGCCGGAGTGGGCCGGAGTGGGCCGGAGTGGGCCCAGACACCCCCCCACAAGACATCTTCGAAAGGCCCCTCCTGATGACGACTTCCACGCCCCGCACGGCGCCCGCCCCACGCCCGACGTCCCCGACCCGCCCGAACGCGCGCAGCTCGACGGCCGCCACGTGGGGGGTGCCGATCGCCCTGATCTTCCTCGCGCTCGTGCCCGTCGCCGCCGGGACCGTCCGGCTCGTCGAGCTGGGCAGCGGCGCCGAGATCACGCCGGGCAACGCCCGCTTCTTCGCGTCCCCCATCCCGGTCGTGGTGCACATCGTGAGTGCGACCGTCTACGCCCTGCTGGGCGCGCTGCAGTTCTCGCCCGGGTTCCGTCGTCGCTTCCGGCGCTGGCATCGCGCCGCCGGCCGCGTGCTGGTCGGCGCCGGCCTGGCCGCGGCGCTCAGCGGTCTGTGGATGACGCAGTTCTACCCATGGCCCGAGCTCGACGGGGTGGCGCTCTACTTCATGCGACTCGTCTTCGGTTCGGCCATGGCGGGGTCGTTGATCCTGGGCGTCGCCGCGATCCGCCGACGCGACGTGCTTCGCCACGAGGCCTGGATGATCCGTGCCTACGCGATCGCCCTCGCCGCCGGAACCCAGGTGTTCACGCACCTTCCGTTGCTGTTCTTCCCGTCCGCCGTGAACGTGACCACGCGTGCCGTCGCCATGGGGCTGGGGTGGGGGATCAACCTCGCGGTCGCGGAGTGGATCATCCGGCGCGACCGCCGGCCGGCGCACGCACCCGCGCTCGGCGTGACGCCGGCGACGGCGCCTCGGTAGCCCCGGCCATGCGGTAGGGCGCGCCGTCGAGTCGTAGGATGGAGCCCCCGCCCTCCCTCGGTAGGTTCGCTTTGCGAAAGTGAGTCCGCATGTCGCCGAACGCCTCCGACAACGCACACGACCACGGAACGGATGATCTCCGCGCTCGGCTGGCGTCGGCCCTCCCGCACCTCAGCGACGCGCAGATCGAACAGGTCTCGCCGAACTTCGAGCGGGTGGTGTTCGCGCCGGGTTCGACCATTCTCGAGCAGGGCGACGAGGCCGATGCGTTCTACATCCTCGTGCAGGGACGCGCCGAAGTCCTGCACCAGACCCAGCACGGCGAGGTCCACGTCGTCGACGCGCTGGGGCCGGGCGACCACTTCGGCGAGATCGGCCTGCTCAAGAGCGAGACGCGCACGGCCACCGTGCGGGCCACGCGCGAGGGCGAGGTCGAGGCGCTGCGGCTCGAGCGGGATGCGTTCTGCAGCCTGATGGACGACTCGCGCGCGACCGAGACGATGGTCACGCAGGACCTGATCCGGCACATGATCAACCTATCGAGCTACCAGGACTAGGGCCTCGGGGCGGGCGCGAGCAAGCGGTCGCCACCGCGGACACGGTCGATGCGAGCCCCGAAGATCCCTTGCGCTTCGCGTCGGGAACCCGAATCGAAGGGGCCGGCTTCCGGCGGCCCGCGATGCGCAGTGTGGGCGGCCCGACAGTTCGGCGTGTACAACGTGTCGCTGGACACGAAGTACTCGTCTGTGACGCGAGATTACGGTGTCCCCAGCTACGGCGTGTACAACCTTTGAACCCCGATGCTCGAGGGGCCTTGAAGGAGGTACCCATGACTCGGATTCGGCTCTTCGCACTGGTTGTTCTCCTCAGCTTCGGCCTCGTTGCGCTGGCGCAGCCGCCGGCCTCGACGCCCGCCAATGACGGCGCCGCATGCGTGCAGGCCGGCATCGACACCCTCAAGGAACTCGGCGCTCTGCAGGCTGCAGCCAAGAAGCAAGTCGATTACTCGGCGTTCGCTGATCCGGTCGAGGGGCCGATCTTCCTGGATCTGCCCGAGGGCACCTTCCTTTCGCTCGGTGCGGTCGTCAAGCTCCACACCACGAACCCCGAGCTCTTCGCTTGGTGCAGCGCGGACTAACGCGTTCCACGTACTCCTCCCACATCGAGACGGCGCCCTGCACGGACGGGGCGCCGTCTCGTGTTTTGCGCTCCACGGCATGGGGACCCTGGGGCGTTCGTGGGGCTGGATCCGGGGCGGAGCCTCTTCCTGGATCGGGTCCAGGGGCTGACC
>CBDUCW010000322.1:0-2483 GCA_965365745.1 uncultured Trueperaceae bacterium | reverse complement strand
CCGTATCGAGGCAACCGGCGATGTATCGAAGCGGGTCCCGTGACCCGCCCGTGGGCGCTCCCCGCCCCACCGTCCGCTGGGCGCGCCCACGGGGCAAATGACCCAGCCGCGAGGCCCTACGATGCCGTCATGGAACCCGCGGTCGTCGTGGAGGGCCTGCGCAAGCAGTACGGTCCGCAGGTGGCGGTGGACGGCATCGACTTCGCCGTTGCCGAAGGCGAGATCTTCGGCCTCCTCGGCCCCAACGGGGCGGGCAAGACCACGACCCTGGAGTGCCTCGAAGGCCTGCGCATTCCGACCGCGGGCAGCCTGCGCGTGCACGGCATCGATCCCACGCACGAGCCCCGGCGCCTGCGCGACGCCATCGGCGTGCAGCTGCAGACCTCCGGCCTGCCCGACACCATGCGCGTCGAGGAAGCGATGCGCTTCTTCTGCGCCTACCACGGCATCCCCGTCCGGCGCGAGCTGCTCGAGCGGCTCGGGCTGCGCGAGAAGCTGCAGGCGCAGTACGGAACGCTCTCGACGGGGCAGCAGCGTCGCCTGGCCCTCGCCCTGGCCCTGGCCCACGAGCCTCCGGTCGTGTTTCTCGACGAACCGACGGCGGGGCTGGACGTCGCCACCCGTGCCGAACTGCACGAGTTGGTCGCCGAGCTGCGCGCGAACGGCACCGCGCTCATCCTCGCGACGCACGACATGGCCGAGGCCGAGAAGCTCGCCGACCGCGTCGCCATCCTGCTGGACGGCCGGATCGTCGCGACCGGCACGCCGACCGAGCTGACGGCCGAGGCCTCCGACCTGACCCGGGTGTCGGTCCGCTCCGAACGCGCCTCGCTCGGTGCCGACGACACGCCCGTCCCGGGCGTCGTCCGGCACCTCCGGAAGGAACCCTACGACGTCTTCTTCACGGCCGAGATCGGCGCGACGGTCGCCGCGATCCTGGAGCGCCTGGACCGGACCGGAGATCCCATCGTCGACCTGCGGGTCGAGCGTCCGTCCCTCGAGGAGCGCTTCCTCGAGCTCACGAATCGGACGGAGGCGCCATGAACGCGCTGCTGCGGCACGCGGCCTTCGAATTCGGCAGCGGGCTGCGCAACCGCGCGATGCTGCTCCTGCTGTACCTGTTCCCCCTCGGGTTCTTCCTGCTCGTCAGCGCCCTCATGGTGGCCGTCAACCCCGGCTTCCGCGCCACGCTGGTTCCGGCCATGGTGGTGTTCGCGCTGATGGCCGGCTGCATCCTGGGCCTGCCCGACCCGATCGTGACGGCCCGCGAGGCCGGAATCTACCGGAGCTTCAAGATCCACGGCGTTCCGGCCGCGTCGATCCTGCTGCTGCCCGGTCTCGCCACGGTCGCGCACCTGACGCTGGTCGTGGTACTGATCACCGTTCTCGGACCGACGCTGTTCGGCGCCGCGACCCCGACGAATCTCGGCGCGTACGCAGGCGTCTACCTCGCGGCCGCGGCCGCCCACGCGGGCGTCGGCCTGCTGATCGCGGTCGTTTCGGCCAGCACCCGCGCCACCGTGCTGTGGTCGCAGCTCGTCTTCCTGCCCTCGGTGCTGCTCGGCGGGCTGATGGTCCCGACCGAGGCCATCCCCGACGGGCTCGCAATGGCGTCGCGACTCCTTCCGGCCACCCACGCCATGAACGCCCTCCGCGGGCTGGCCTTCGGCGAAGCGACGACCTTCAGCGCCGCCGGATCGTTGCTGGTGCTCCTCGTGGGCGCGGCCTTCGCGATCGTCCTCGCCATCTGGCTATTCCAGTGGGATCGCCGGACGCAGACGCGTCGCGCGAACCCCGCCTGGGGCGTCCTGGTTCTGCTGCCGTACGCCGCTTCGCTCCTCCTGCTCTAGCGGCCGACGCGAAATCCACCGGGTCGGCCGGGCTCCGCCACAGGCGACTTCCCCGTCGCTCACGAACGTAACGAGTTCGGCATCCGGCCCGATCGCGCGGGTGCTACCGTCCGAGCATGGTGCAGCCTGCCCTCGACCTCCACGGCGTCCGCTTCGACAAGGCGAAGGCCATCGTCGGTGCGTTGCTCGCCAAGAGCCAGGCGCGCTACGCGATGATCATCGACGTCAACGGCTTCGTGCTGCATCACGACCGGGCCCTGTGGGCCCCGGAACCGCCCAACCTCGACTCGCTCGCCTCGCTCGTCGCCTCGAACCACTCGGCGATGACGGCGATCGCGCAGCTCTTCGGCGAAGATCGGTTCCGCGAAACGGTGCACCAGGGGGACGAGGTCGGCACCTACACCGAAGAGATCGGCGCCACCGCCCTGCTGCTGACGGTGTTCGACCGGCGCTCGAAGCTCGGCCGCGTCAAACTCTTCACCCAGCGGGCCGCCGACGCGCTTCGACGGGTGGTGGCCGCCTCCGACGAGCCGGCGCCGCAGATGGAGTTCGACACCGGCTGGGGTCGCGACTCGAACGACCTGCTCGACGGCCTGTTCGGTCCGGAGCCGGCATGAGCACGATCAATTTACC
>CBDUCW010000321.1:0-2564 GCA_965365745.1 uncultured Trueperaceae bacterium | reverse complement strand
CGGGACGCCAACCGCGCCGCCGACCTCGCGCTCGCGGCGATCGACATCGCCGCCTGAAGCAGGTCGCTGCGCTGGGGGACGCCCCGCGCTGCCGTCCGGGGTCCCCGGAGCGACGACCCGCGCTGGCGTCCGGGGTCCCTTGAACGTCGACTCGCGATGGAATCCAGGGTCTCAGGGCGTCGACCCCCGTCTGCGCTCCGGAACCCGCGGGGTAGCGATGCCCCCGGCCTCGGCGCGCCGCCGTCGGCATCGAACCCGAACCCGCAACCGCCGCCCACGAGACGCGAGATGTGCCGTCCTGTGCTACACTCACGACTTGCCGCGTGGAGCGGCGGGGCCCGGCTCGTCCGGACCCCTGCGTTCCGTCACGGAACTCCCGATCCGGCACGCTGCGCCGGCGGACCCAACCGCGGTCCGACGGCCGCGATCCCGCGCCCCCACGGCGCCGGAACCGCCCCGGGAAGCCCCCCGCGCGAGCCCACGACGAAAGGAGGTGCTGCATGGCCGAGACCCCGACCTACGATCTCAACCTGATCCTGGACCCGAACCTCACCGACAGCCAGCTGCAGACGGAGAAAGACGCCGTCGAAGCGCAGGTTGCCCGGGCCGAGGGAACGATCCTCGAGACGGACGAGTGGGGGAACAAGCGACTCGCCTACCCGATCCGCAAGCTCAACGAGGGCTACTACATCATCTACACCCTCGAGCTTCCGGCCGAGAAGCCCAAGGCGCTCGAGACGGCGCTGCGGCAGCGCGACAACGTGATGCGCGTGCTCGTGGTGCGAAACCGCCCCGAGTGGAAGACGCTCAAGACCCCCAAGCAAACCGCCGAAGCCGCGGACTGATCCGCGCGACGCGGTCGCTCGACGCCGCCCCGCACCCGAGGCCACCCGCCTCCCCGCGAGCCCGGCGCCGTGACCCCATCCGGAGTCGCCCTCCCCGAGGGCCTCACGACCCCCCGAACCACGAACCGCAGAAAGACGCACCCGCATGGCACGAGGACTCAACAGCATCTTCCTGGTCGGCACCCTGGTGCAGCCCCCCGAGCTCAAGTACACCGCCGGGGGCCTGGCGATCCTGGAGCTGAACCTCGCCGGCAACGATCACGTGATCGGCGACGACGGCCAACTGCGCGAACTGGCCTGGTACCACCGCGCAACGGTCTTCGGCTCGCAAGCCGAGCAGTTCGGCGACCAGCTCGAACCGGGCACGCCCCTGTTCGTCGAGGGCCGCCTGAAGTACCGCAGCTGGGAGACCCCGGACGGTCAGCGCCGCAGCGCGCTCGACATCACGGCCCAGCGCATCGAAGTGCTGTCCTTCGGCTCGCGTGGCGAGAACGCCACCGTGGCCGACGCCCGCGACCAGCAGCGCTTGCGCGACGCGTTCAACGAGGTGCTGATCATCGGCAACCTCACCCGCGACGCCGAGCTCCGCTACACCCCGTCCGGGCACGCCGTGACGCGCTTCAGCGTCGCCGTCAACGAGCGCTACACCGATCGACGCGGGCAGGACCAAGAGTCCACCCACTACGTCGACGTCAACGTGTGGCGCGAACTGGCCGAGGCGAGCGCCGAACTGCGCAAGGGCGATCCCGTGTTCGTGGTGGGACGCCTCGTGAACGACTCCTGGACCGACCGCGACGGCAACCGTCGCTACACGACGCGCATCGAAGGGTCGCGCGTCGAGTTCCTGACCCGTGGTCCCGGCAACGGTGGAGCCGGTACCCGCCCTGAGCCCCCCGCTCGGAGCGCCCAGACGAATCAGGCGAGCACGTCCGAATCGAAGCTCGACATCGACGAAGAATTTCCACCAGAAGAGGACCTACCCTTCTAGATGGCCAGACCCAACGACAGAAGAAAGCGCCGCGGCGGAGGCCGCCGCGGACGCCGCCCCAAGGTGTGCCCGTTCTGCACGGGCGAGCAGGAGATCACCGATTACCGCGACGGCAAGATGCTGAAGCGGTTCATCAGCGATACCGCCAAGATCCTGCCGCGACGCCGCACCGGCGTCTGCGCCAAGCACCAGCGCCGCCTGGCGACCACGATCAAGCGCGCCCGCATGCTCGCGATCATCCCGATCACCGAGAAGCTGGTCCGCAAGTGAGCTCGCAGATGAACATGATCCTGCTCGAGCCCGTCGACAACCTCGGCGATGCGGGCGAGATCGTGCGCGTGAAGCCCGGCTACGCCCGCAACTGGCTCGTGCCGCAGGGCCTCGCCCTGCCGGCCACCGAGTCGAACAAGGCGGAGCTGCAGGCCCGCCTCGCGCAGCGCGCCCGCCAGCTCGCCGAGCGCAAGGCCGACGCCGAGCGCCTCAAGGAGATGCTGGGCGACGCCACCATCGAGATCGCCGTCAAGGCCGGCGAAGAGCGCATCTACGGCTCGGTCGGGAACAACGACATCGCCGACGCGCTCAAAGCGGCCTACGACGTCGACGTCGACCGGCGCAAGATCGAGCTCGCCGAGCCCATCAAGACGCTGGGCGAGTACACGATCCCCTACAAGCCGCACCCCGAGGTCACCATCGACCTCGCCGTCGTGGTGGTGTCCGAAGAGGCCTGAGCC
>CBDUCW010000320.1:0-2587 GCA_965365745.1 uncultured Trueperaceae bacterium | reverse complement strand
ACCGTCTCGTCAGCATCAAAACCGACTTTCTTTTCGTCCCGAAGTTCCTTGGTACCAATATTCGAAGTCATAATCACGATTGTGTTCTTGAAGTCGACCGTTCTCCCGTGGATCGTGTTCCTCGCGGGTCTGGCGGAGGCGATCGCGCAGAGCACCGTGCTGTTCATGAGCCGGGTCCGCCCCGGGCGCATGGTGGCCAGCCTGCTCGTGAACGCCCTGCTGCTGGCGTTCGGCTATGCGTTCTTCGTGGTCGGCATCGAAGTCGTGGCCACGCGCATCTTCGCGCGCCCCGGGATGGATGGACTGGCGTTCAAGATGATCGCGCTCACGTACGCCCCGTTGATCCTCGCCGCAGTCACGCTGGTGCCGTACTTCGGGCGCGCCGTCTCGATTTGGCTGCACGCGTACCACGTGCTCGCGCTGGTCGTGGCCGTGGCCGTGTCGTACGACCTTCCCCCGGCGCAGGCGGCGCTGTGCGTCGCCGTGAGCTGGGGGGTGGTGCACGCCATCCGCGCGACCATTGCGCGTCCTCGTCGACCGGCTCCGCGACCGGGTCGCGGGCACGCCGCTGATGGACCGCGGCGAGCTGAAGCGCTACTACCGCAGCCTCGTCGAGAGGGACCGCTGATGGTTCCGGCACTGCTCGTGGTCGCCCTCGTCGTTCTCGTGTTGGCGGGCATCACCGCCCCGTACGAGACGCTCGGCTGGTGGGCGGGCTGGTTCGGGGACACGCCCGGCACCGACGAGCCTCCCGAGGCGGGCGAACCGGACAGCCCCCCGGCCGACTCCCCGGTCGACCACTACGTGATCTACCTCAGCGGGATCGCTGCGATCTCGCCTGACGCCTTCAGCCCGCTCGAGCAGCGCTTCCTCGCGTCGCTGTCCGAGGAGCTTCCCGACACCGAACTCGTCGACGACGTGTTCCCCTACTCGACCCGAAACCGCGCCCTCACGGGGCAGCGCGTGTTCGCGTGGCTGTGGCGCGCATTGGCCGGCCTCAAAGGGCGCGGCCGACTCGGCGTGATCTCGTTCCTGATCAACATCCGCAACCTGTGGCAGGTGCTGGTCTCGTCCGACCTGCGCTTCGGCCCGCTGTACAACTACGCCAGCGCCGAGCTCCTCTACGGCACGCTGCTGGCCCACGGCTACCGGCCGAAGTCGGGCGTCCCGGTCACGATCCTCGGCTACAGCGGAGGGGGTCAGATCGCGGTCGGAGCCGGCCCGCTCCTGAAGCGGGCCGTAGGCGCGCCGGTGCACGTGGTCTCGCTGGGCGGCGTCATGAGCTCGAACGAGGGTGTGCTCGAACTCGACAGCATCACCCACCTCTACGGCTCGAAGGACGGCACGCAACGGCTCGGCGCGATCATCTTCCCCGAGCGCTGGCCGGTGATGGCGCACAGCCCGTGGAACCGCGCCCGTCGCGCGGGGATCATCCGCAACGTCGCCATGGGACCGACGCGGCATACGGGGCGGGGCGGCTACCTCGATCCCGACGCGACCTACGAAGACGGGCAGCCGCACCTCGATCGGACCGTGGCGACCGTCGCCGACCTGGTCCGCGCCCAGCGGCCAGGGTAGCCGCGGGCCTACGCGGCCGTCACCGCCTCGGACTCGACGAGCTCGAGCTCATCGAGGATCCACGGCATCAACTCCGAGACGGTGGGGTGGACGAGCACCGAGCGTCGGTAGTCGCTGCACGGCCGCCCGCTGTACATGAACGCCGCGAACATGTTGATCACCTCGTCGCCCGAGACGCCGAGGATGGCTGCGCCCAGGATGAGGTCGGTGTCGGCGTCGACGATGAGCTTGACCATGCCCTTGGTCTCGCCCATCTCGCGGGCGCGAGCGATCTTCCGCATCGGCAGGGTGGCCTTCTTGATGCGGTAGCCGCGTTGAAGCGCCTGCGTCTCGGTCAGGCCGACGCGCCCGAGGGGCGGATCGGTGAACAGCGCGTAGACGGGGATGCGATCCGAGAGCGCGCGCGGGCCACCCTGCATGGCGTCGAGCACGATCTCGGCGTCGTTCACCGAGGTGTGCGTGAAGGCGCCCTCGCCGTTGACGTCGCCGAGCGCGTAGACGCCCTCGACGTTGGTGCGCAAGTGGTCGTCGACGGCGATGAAGCCGCGGTCGTCGGTTTCGATGCCGGCCTCGGGAAGGTCGAGGCGGTCGCTGTTGGGGACCCGCCCGGCGGCGACGAGCAGGTGGGAACCGTCGATGCGGCGTGCGCCGTCTTCGAGCACCACGGCCACCCCGTCGTCGGTTCGCTCTACGCGGTCGATGCGCGCCGAGAGCTCGAACTCGATCCCCTCGTCCTCGAGGATCGCCCGGAGCGAGGCGGCGATGTCGGGGTCCTCGCGCTTCGCGATCTCGTCGGCGGCGTCGAGCACGGTCACGCTCGCGCCGAAGCGGCGGAAGATCTGGGCGAACTCGAGTCCGATGTAGCCGCCGCCGATGACGAGCAGGTGCTCGGGCACCGCGTCGAGCTCGAGCAGGTCGGCGTGGGTGCGCGCCTCGATCGCGTCGAGCCCGGGGATCGGCAGCTCGCGCGCGCGGCCGCCGACGTTGAGGTAGATGTTCGTTCCGGTGA
>CBDUCW010000319.1:0-2589 GCA_965365745.1 uncultured Trueperaceae bacterium | reverse complement strand
CGGCTACAACGATGACGTGCCCGTCCGCTCGCTCGACCTCGAACTGGCGGAGCAGTACTTCCGCGCCGCGTTCGACGGCGAGCTTTGGGAACAGGGCTTCGAGTTCACCGCCATGTACAACGCGGGCAACAACACCCGTCAGACGGTGCTCGAGATCATCGCCGACAACCTGTCGTTCATCAACCCGGACTTCGTGATGAACGTGCGCAGCCTCCCGTGGTCCGACTTCCTCACCCGCACGGCGCAGCGCAAGGTGCCGATGTTCGTTCTCGGATGGGGCGCCGACTACGCCGACCCGCGCAACTTCATCAACACCTTCTACTCGAACCAGGGCTTCTACTACTCGCGCACGGCGATCGACTTCCCGGAGATCCAGCCGTTGATCGATCAGGCGAACAGCATCGTCGATCCGGTCGAGCGCGCGTTCCTGTACGAGCAGATCGGGAGCCTGCACTACGAACTGGCGCCTCTGATTGCGATCCCGCAGCAGAACGTCTTCCTCGTGGTCCGCGAAGAGCTTGACGGTGTCTACTGGAACCCGATGCTCTCGTCGCGCTTCCTGTTCAAGGACGTCAGCAAGAACTGACGTCTTACGCGTCCCGAGCGGGAGGCCCCGGCCTCCCGCTCCCTTTCTCTTGGCCCCTACCTAGTCCTCGTGCGGCGACCTATCGCCGCCCCGTCCTCCCGCCGACGCCTGCACCTTCCGGGCTCGGCCGCTGCATCCGACGGAGGGTCTCTTGTTCACCTTCATCGTTCGCCGGCTTCTATTCCTTCCGGTCGTCTTCTTCGGCGTCACGCTCTTCATCGTGCTGCTCATGCAGCTCCTCAGCCCCGAGCAGCGCGCCGCCGCGTACGTCCGCACCGAGCAGCAGGCGCGTCAGATCGAAAGCCTGATCGAGCAGTACAACCTGCGTGCGCCCTGGTATGTGCAGTACCGCGACTACGTGGTGCGCTTCTTCCAAGGCGACCTCGGCTACTCGAACACCACGAGCGAGCCCGTGATCGACACGCTGCGCAAGCGCTTCCCGCCCACGCTCGAGCTCGCCCTCTTCTCGATGATGCCGATCATCGGGGTCGGGATCTGGATGGGCACGCTCGCAGCCCTCCACCGCGACAAATTGATCGACCAGATCACCCGCGTCATGTCGATCGTCGGCTGGTCGCTGCCGACCTTCGTGCTCGGGATCTGGTTGCTCGTCATCTTCTACGGCGGCCTCGGCTGGTTCGAGCCCGGACGATTGTCAACGCGGTACATCGTCGAGCTCGCGGGGAACGACACGTTTCGCGCCTACACCGGGCTGATGACGCTCGATGCGCTCGCCAACGGCCGCCTCGACATCTTCTGGGACGCGCTCAAGCACCTCGTCCTGCCGATCGTCACGCTCTCGGTGGTCTCGAGCGCGCAGATCATGCGCGTGATGCGCTCGTCGCTGCTCGACACGCTCGGCCAGGACTACATCCGCACGGCGCGCGCCAAGGGCCTTCCCGAGTCCGTCGTCAACCAGAAGCACGCCCGACGCAACGCGCTCATCCCGGTGATCACGCTGTCGGGCTTCGTGCTGATCGGCCTCGTCAACGGCGTGGTCATCACGGAAACGATCTTCGACTTTCCCGGACTCGGCCAGTGGGCCGCGGCCGCCGCGACGAACCTCGACTACGGATCGGTGCTCGGCTTCGCCGTGTTCACCGCGCTCTTGGTCGTGGTCGCCAACCTCGCCGTCGACGTCCTATACGGCGTGATCGATCCCCGGATCCGGTACGACTGATGGCGGACGCGCAGATTTCCCCCGGCGGCGAGCCGATCACGGGCGCGAAGGCCCCCAGCGCGTGGCAGCGCTTCTGGAATGCGAAGGCGACCAAGCGGTTCCGTCGCAACCCGCTTGCGATCACCGGCGCGCTCATCGTTGTCTTCTTCGCCGTGGTCGCGATCGCCGGACCGTACACGACCGATCTGGGCCGATCCTGCCTCCGCGATCTCGGTCTGACGGCCGGCACCGCCGAAGCGTTCCGCAACCCGACGCACCCCACCTTCTGGCGTGTGCTCGTCGCTCCGCCCGGGAGCTGCAGCTCGATTCCGCGGGAGGGCTTCGGGCGACGTCCCATCCCGGCAGCCGAGAGCGGCACCATCCTCGGCACGACGGACGGCGGCTACGACATCTACTACGGCCTGATCTGGGGTACCCGCACGGCCTTCCGCATCGGCCTGATCGTGGTAGGGATCTCGTTCATCGTGGGGGTGATCATCGGCTCGATCGCGGCGTACTTCGGCGGCTGGATCGACAACCTGCTGATGCGATTCACGGACATCGTGATCGCGATCCCCGGCCTCGTGCTGGCCCTCGTGATCGTCATCGTCCTGGGGAACTCGATCACCAACATCATGATCGCGATCGCGGCGACCGCATGGCCGGGCTATGCCCGTGTGATCCGAGGGGACGTGCTACGTGTCAAGGAGCAGGACTTCGTCGGCGCCGCGCGTGCCCTCGGCAGGCGTGGCTTCGGCATCATCACGAAGCACATCCTCCCCAACGCCCTGGGGCCGATCGTCATCATCGCCTCGCTCGACATCGGCTCGATCGTGCTCACCGC
>CBDUCW010000318.1:0-2627 GCA_965365745.1 uncultured Trueperaceae bacterium | reverse complement strand
TTCGGTGCGCTCGAGCCCGCGGCGGGCGTCGTTGGCGGCGAGGAGCGCGTTGACGACGCCGCTGCGCTGGTCGGCACGCGAAAGGGCCTCGTCGAGCGTGAGCGTGGCGGCATCCTGCCCCCAGGCCACCGGAGCGGCGGCCAGCAGGAGCACGGCGGCCCAGCCGAGCCACGAACGGAGCGATGCGGGGAGGCGTTCGGTCCCGACGGAGCGGGGGGCAGCGGGGCGGCGAGCGGAGCGGGTCACGGCAGAACCTCCGAGGGCGGGGTTGCGGTTGCGCGGTACGTGGCGAGGAGCGCGCGGAGCAGATCGAGGTGGGCTTGCGACCGCGCGAGCTCGGCGTTGCCGAGGTCGAGGCGGCTGCGCCGAACGTCGAGGTCGGTTGCGAGGCCGAGGTCGCGACGCTCGAGGGCGTCGTCGAGGTCGCCGCGGGCCAGGTCGACGTCGTGCTGGGCCAGCGCGTAGGCGTCGCGCGCCGCGGCGAGATCGGCGTCGCGCTGGGCGGCCGCGAGCAGGGCTTGGGCCTCGCGCTGGTCGAGATTCGCCTGGGCCGCACGGACGCGCGCCGCGGCGGCGTCGCGCGCGGCGAAGGTCTCGGGCGAGAGCCGCAGCGACACGCCGATGCGGAACTGCCCGACGTCGCCGGAAGTGCCGGCTTCGAGGGCGGCCGCGCCGTCGTTGTAGATGTAGCTGAGCGTGGGTTGCAGCGTCCGCGACTCGATCGAGGCGCTGACGGTGCCGCCGTCGGGCCCGAAGGGGGCCGAGTAGCTCGCCTGCGCGACCGGGAGGAGCTCCCGCGTCGCGCTCCGGGCGCCGACGTCGGCGAGCCGGGCGTCGAGCCGGGCCCGCACGACGTCGGCCGCCGGCCCAGACGCTGCGGGGAAGGCCTCGGGGGCGGGCAGGCCGTCGAGCCGCGCGTCCCCGACGAGCTGGGCGAGGCCGGCCCGGGCGAGGTCGAGGCGGCGGAGCGATGCGTCGCGCTGCTGCTCGGCGCGGAGCAGGTCGCGCTCGGCGCGTTCGACGTCGCGGGCCGAGGCGCCGCCGCGGTCGGCGCGGAGCCGGGTGATCTCGAGGGCGCTGCGGGCGAGGTCCACGCCCTGCTCGGCGAGCGCGCGTGCCTGCTCGGCCACGATCAGGCCGGCGGCCGACTCGAGCGCCTGCGCTTCGAGCTGGGCCCGGGCCTCGCGGGCCGCGAGGCGGGCGCGGACGACTTCGATGTCGCGTTGGTCGGTGAGGTCGGCGATGTCGCCGAACGGGAACAGCCGCAGGCTTGCATCGACCGTGAGGCGGTAGCCCTCCGTCGGGATGGCGGGCGACGGGGCGGGCGGCTGTTCGACGCCCTGCAGCCAGACGCGGGTGTAGGAGCCGTCGACGTTCACGGGCGAGCGGGCCGCGCCGGCGTCGGCCTCGGCGGCCGCCAGGGCTGCGAGCGCTGCACGCAAGGCGGGGTGCGCGTCGATCCCCGCCACGAAGGACGCGAGGACGTCGGCCGACGCCTCCTGGACTGCGGGCGCCGTGGCGGCCGAATCGGCCTGCGCGGCGGCCAGGGGCGCCACGGCGCACACGACGGCCGCCACGACCGCGGCGACCACGACACGCGCGGCGTGCGCGGCGTGCGTGCCGCGGCGTTCGGTGCAGCGTTCGGTACCGCGCTCGGCGTGGCGTTCGGTGCGGCGTTCGGTGCGGCGACGCATCAGGAGGCCTCCGCGTCAGGGCTTCGGGCGCGGCCGTCGTCGCCGCCGTCCGGCCCTGCGGCGTCGGCGTTCGCCGCGGCACCGGCGCCGTCCGGCGAGGCGTGGATCAGCGTGCGGTAGACGCGGATGACAGCGCGGAGGTCGTCGACGTCCACGCGTGCGAGGCGGCTCTGCATCATGGCGAGCCAGCGTTCGCGGAGCGATCCGCGGACCGCGCGACCGCCGTCGGTGAGCGACAGCAGCACGCGACGGCGATCGTCGGGATCGACGTCGCGCGACACGAGCCCCTTGCCCTCGAGGTCGCCGAGCAGGCTCGAGACGGCCGGAGGGGAGGCGTCGAGCACCTCGGCGAGCTGCTTGGGGTGCTGCATGCCCGAGTCGATCAACTCGAGTACGAGCGAATGGGCCGGGCGCAGATCCTCGGGCTCCACGATGCGGAGCGTGTCGTTGCGGAGCCGCCACATGAGCGGCAGCGTGAGCTGGGCCAGCTCTTCGGTGGCGCGGGCGAGATCGTCGTCGCTCGGGGCTCCGTGGGACGGGGCGGGGGGAGGGGTGGAGTCGGACACGGGGCCCCAGTATGGGCGTGCGCCCCCGCCGAGATTCGTTTCGGGACTACAAACGATTATGAATGCTGAACTACTTTGTCGTGGCGGCGGAGTCGAACCCGGCTACACGCCCGCCAGCGGTGCTGCCGAAAGCCCCACCAGCACGGTCCAAGCCGGCCAGGCGGGGCCGAGCCAGGGGGTGAGCAGCACGGCATCCGCCAGGGCGTGGCGCGCCACCGATCCGAGCCCCGAGGCCCGGTCGATCGCGAGCAACGCCACGGCTGCAGCGCCGACCGCGAGCGGCACCCCCGCCACGCCCCCGGCGAGCGCCTGGCCGAGCGTGGCGATCGCGGCGAGCCCGAGGCCGAGCGCGGCCAGCCATCGACCG
>CBDUCW010000317.1:0-2631 GCA_965365745.1 uncultured Trueperaceae bacterium | reverse complement strand
AGGACGGGGCACGAACGGTACGGGCGGACGGCTAGGCTGAAGGCGTCTTCGTCGCGACGAAGACCAGAACATCGTGTTCGGGCGTCGCCAGCGCCTCCGTGTAGTCGCCTTGGACCGACACGTCGTCGAAACCGGCATTGCGCAGCATCAGCAACACCTCGTTCTTTAAGTAGAGGTTGTGCGTGAGGGTCCGCTCCTCCTCGCCGAGCAGTTGCTCACCCCGCCAGCGCTGGGCCCAGTATTGGAGCGTGAGGACTTGGTCCAGGGGATCGAGGTCCGCGATTCGCGAGCGCATGATGAAGTCGCTCCCGTCCGATGCGCGTTCGCGTTCCCCTTTGGGCCACCAATCGGGGCTCAAGCCTCGTTCGCGATTCTCCTTGAGCCAGAACTCCCACTGCCACGAATCCGCTCCATAGGGCATGTACATGTCGAGGAGCAGCACGCCGCCCGGGGCCAAGTGGTCGTAGAAGCGCTGCAGGGCACGAGCATCCTGCCGGCGCGTACTTCCGAGCCCGAAGGAGCCGCAGGCGATGATCGTCCGGTAGCTTCGAGGCAGGTCGAGTTCGTGCATGGCCTGCCGATGCAGGGTGGGCGACAGGCCGCGTCGATCCGCCTCTTCTTGGCAGAGGGCCAACATGTCGGACGAGATGTCGCAACCGTCGACATCGAGGCCGGCCTGGAGATAGGGCAGCAGCAGACGCCCCGTACCGCAGCCGACATCGAGTGCGGGTTGACCATCCGGCTCAAGAAACGCTCGGAAAAACGCGACATCCGGCTTGTCGACGTCGTAGTTCTGAAATTCGGCCCAATGTTGAGCCACGATTCCGTAGTGCCAGGTTTGTGGGGGGTGCTTCATCCGCTCATGTCCTCCGATGCGGGTAGACGGGCGCGCATCGCGTGGACATGACTCGGTGCGGTCGTGACGTTCAGGTACGCCTTCGCCACGTCGACCGGCCGGGCTCACATTCACCTCGAAACCGCTGCGGTCGTAACTGGCACCGCGGCAGATCAAGGCGATCGTCCGAGGCCCCCAACGGTGGGTCCGAGGAAGGCCCTTCAGCTAGGTTGAGCTGTCCTTCGAGTGCTAGCGCGCCCCCGGGAAATTCCAAAGGGTCGCCGATTCAGATGTCTGGAATCTCGCCATGGTGGAGCCTCCGGGTGCTCGTGGGTACGGGTCCCGGAGGGGCCGATCGGAAGGAATCGCTCGTCGAGGGTAGCACCCGGGCCCGTGCGACGCGGCCCGATGCGTCCTCAAGGTGAGAATCGAGTTGCGGCGCGCGTGCAGCGAGGGTGCGTCTGCACCATCCGCCCATGCGGGGCACGCGCCGAACGACGTCCCCGAGGCGGGAGCGGAGGGCAGGGAGCGCGCAAGTCTTCTCTATGCCCGCTCGTCCACGACGCGAACCCGTGTCGCGTCGAACATACGTGCTCCGCGGCCCCGTTCCAAGGCGAACGCGCCCGACATGCGACCCGGGTCGGTCGGGAGGCATCCCGGGCGTCGCGAACGCGTCGGTGGTCGGTCCGCCGCGCTTCCTGGCACGGGGAAGCGCGGCGAAGGACCAAGGGCTCGGGTTGGCGCGGGGCGCTTCGGGCCCTTCGCGCTCCGCCGGGCGGGAATCCGAGTTCGGCGCCCGGCCTCGCCGGTGAGTGGGTTCGGTGCGTTCGCGTTCGGCGGCCGTCATGCCCGCCCGATCGCAGCACCAGCGCTGTCGGGGGCGATTTCGTCTACCGGACGAACACAGCTACTGGACGAACACAGCGAATTGAGGGTCGAAGCAGGCGTTTCCTTCGGGCAGATCGCCTCCGGTTTCCGGCGTGCACCCTCCGCCGAAGCTTCCGATCTGCTCGTGCACGTGACCCGCGAGCGGGGCGCCGTGACTCCGGATCACGGCGTGCACCTCTGCCGTCGTGGGCTCCAGGAGGCCGGCGGGTCCCTGCCCGAAGTCGGGCGCGATGACGACCTCGCGGTGGCCGGACACATCACCGGCACGTAGATGCGATCCGAAGCTGGCAACGCCGTCGTCACCGACAACGTGCCCCGTTCCAAACACGACGGAGACGCCCGCGGAGTCGATTTGCGTCCAGTCGGGCCCGTTCGCCGGGTCGCCACCCACGAAGATGTCATCTTCTCCACAGGCTGCGGAGCAGTTCTCGGGGTGGTTGAAGACGACCCACCAGACCGTGAATGCGTGGCCGCCGGGGAGGGAATTCGTGTGCAAGACCATCGTCGCCCCGTTCCGATTGCTACGGAGCGTTCCCCAGGCGTCGGAGACGGGCGTCCCATCGGCGAACCAGTAGACGTCGCTGGTCGTTTCGGTGGCAGAAGTTTCTAGGAGCGCGTCGTTCGTCTGCGCAAGGCGTCCACATCCAGCCAACGCCACGACGAGAAGCGCAAGAAGCGGGAAGAGGCGAATCGGTGACATAGGTGTCCTCCGTGGTTCTCGCCCAAGACCTGATTCCCTGGGCCCGAACGTCGTTCTTCCGATTCCGATCCACGTCGAGGTCCGGCACCTCCGATCGCCCCACCCCGTGTCTCTGGTCATGGCGACGCCCCAGTCCGTCGCACGGCACACCCGCAAGCCTGAGCACGGAAAGCGCGGCGGGCATGAAATCGAACGGCACGACCTCGTC
>CBDUCW010000316.1:0-2652 GCA_965365745.1 uncultured Trueperaceae bacterium | reverse complement strand
TGTGTCCAGGACGGGGTTTTGGTGCTGCCGTCGGGCTGCGCACGGCGCGACGGTCGACCGGCCTTGGATGCGGGACGGTCGGCGCCGACGCTAGCGGTTCGGCTCGTCGGATGCGACGCCGCGATGCGCGTCGCGGGCCCGGTGCTCCGCCTCGGCCCGCACCACCGACGGCGCGCGCCCCCGAAGCCGCAGGATCCGGCCGGTGATCTTGTCGGCCGCGTCGCTGCACAGCCAGCGCACGATCTCGGCCACGTCCTCGGGCGTGCTCAGCCGGTCGAACGCTGCCTCCAGCGAGGTCCGCGTGGCCGCGTCCATCCAGCCCGTGTCGACCGGGCCGGGATCGACGGCGTTGACGGTCGCGCCCCGCTCGTGCGCCGTGGGCGCGAGGCTGGCCGTGAGCGCCTCGAGCGCGCCCTTGGTCATCGCGTAGGCGAGCTCGTCGGGCATGGGAGCGAGCCCCTGCCCGCTGGTGAGGTTCACGATGCGCCCCCACCCGGCCGGCAGCCGCGCCAGGAGTTCGCGCGCGAGCAGCGCCGGCGCGCGGGCGTTGACGGCGAAGCTCCGGTCGAGCGCCGCCGCATCGAGGGCGTCGATGCCGCCGCGCTCCGACCAGGCGGCGTTGTTCACCAGGATCGACGCCGGCCCGAGCGCGGCCTCGACCGCGTCGAAGACACGTCCCGCGGCGTCGCTCCGCGACAGATCGGCCTCGACCGCCACCACGCGCGCACCGGCGGCCGCCGCGGCCCGGGCCGCGGCCAGCACGGCGTCGATCCCGCCGGCATCGGCCAGCCCGGCCGACACGTCGGCCGCCGCCCAGTGGACCGCGGCGACGTCGACGCCGTCGGCGGCAAGCGCCCGCACGATCGCGGCGCCGAGCCCCTGGCGGCGCGAGGCGCCGGTGACGACGGCGATGCGGTTCGCGGACCCGTCGATCGGCCCGCCGCCGGGAGCCGTACCCGCGGCGTCGCTCACCCGACGGCGCTCCGTGCCGCCCGGCGCTGCGGACGTCCGGGCGCGCGGGGCGCCCCCGGGTTCGTCATCCGTCGGCTTCGCCGTCGCCCACCCAGTCGCGCGGCTGGAAGAAGGGCAGCGCGTCGGCCTCGGGCGTGCCGGGCTCGGGGCGGTGATCGAACGCCCAGGACGCCTCGGGCGGCATGCTCATCAGGATCGCTTCGATGTTGCCGCCGGTTTGCAGCCCGAACTTGGTGCCGCGGTCGTAGACGAGGTTGAACTCGGCGTAGCGTCCGCGGCGGATCTTCTGCCACGCCTTCTCGCGCGCGCCCCACGGCGTGCCCTTGTGCCGTTCGGCGATCGGGATCCAGCTGGGCATGAGCGTGTTTATGCCGTCGTCGACGAAGGCGAAGTCGGCCTCGAAGTCGCCCGCCCCGGGCGCGCTGAGCTCGTCGAAGAAGATGCCCGACACGCCGCGCATCTCGCCACGGTGCCGCACGGTGAAGTAGTCGTCGCAGGTGGCCTTCATCTGGGCGTAGTCGGCCTGGGCATGGCGCGCGCACTGCGCGGCCAGGGCCCGGTGGAACGCCCGCACGTCCTCTGCGTAGGGGTACGACGGGGTCATGTCCGCGCCGCCTCCGAACCACCAGACGCCGCTCTCCTCGCCGAAGCCGACCTCGAAGTAGCGGTAGTTGGCGTGGAACGCCGGCACGTACGGGTTGCGGGGGTGGAACACCATCGACACGCCGGTGGCGAAGTACGGCTTGCCCTCCGTCCCCGGGTGCTGCGCGGCGAGCGAAGGGGGCACCGGGTGGCCCAGGACGGCGCTGACGTTGACGCCGGCCTTCTCGAGCACGGGTCCGCCCTCGAGCACCATCGCCCGCCCGCCGCCGCCCTTGATGGGCGTCCCGTCCGCGTCGGTGTCGCCGGGGCGCTCCCAGGCGTGCGGCGCGAAGCGCGCCTCGCCGTCGAGCGCCTCGAGCGCGGCGACGATGCTCGCCTGCCCCTGCAGCATGCGCGCCACGACGCGGTCGCGGCGCTCGCTGCCGTTTCCGGTCGGGAGGACGCCCGCGGGGTCGCCCGCGGGGTCGCCCGTGCGGTCGCTTTCATGGTCGTTCGAGACGCTCGGCACGTGTTCGCTCGCGTCGTCGTTCACGTCGGCCCCTCCGCGTGCCGGTCGAACGCCCGCACCGTGTCGACCAGGCGCTGCACGTTGCCGGGATCGACCATCGGCAGCATGCCGTGGCCGAGGTTGAACACGTGCCCGCCCACGAGGCCGTCGCGCAGCACGCGCCGCACCTCGGTCTCGAGCACGTCGCCGGGCGCGAGCAGCAGCGACGGATCGAGGTTGCCCTGCACCGCCCGCCGGCCCAGCAGGTCGCGAACCTCGCGCAGCGACCCGCGCCAGTCGACCGACAGCGCCTCGATGGGCAGATCGGCGAACTCCTCGTGCAGGTGCGTCGCGCCCACCGCGATGTAGAGCCGCGGCACGCCGGTGTCGGCGAGCGCCTCGAGCACGCGCGTCGCGTACGGCTTGGCGAACGTGCGGTAGCCGCGCACGTCCATCAGCCCCGCCCACGAGTCGAACAGCTGGATCGCCTGCGCGCCGGCCTCGACCTGCATGCGGAGGTAGCGGATCGTGGTGTCGGTGAGCTTGTCGAGCAGCGCATGCGCGGCCCTGGGTTCGCTGCGCAAGAAGCC
>CBDUCW010000315.1:0-2684 GCA_965365745.1 uncultured Trueperaceae bacterium | reverse complement strand
CCGATAGTCGGGCGGGCTCGCCGACAAGCGCAGCGCGTAGACGAGCGTGATCCCCGCCAGGACGTTCACGAGGGACTCGGCGGCGTCCGAGAGCAGGGCCAGGGAGCCCGACACGCGCCACGCCACGAGCTTCAGGGCGAGGACACCCACGGCCACGGCCAGACTGACCAGCGCCGGAGACGACCTCAGCGCGGACCACCGTCGGGCCAGAGCGGAGCGACCGCCCCCCGACGGCGTCGGTTCGGTCTCACGCGGGTCGGGCGGCACGGGCGTAGGGACGAGCTAGCCGTCGTCCCGGTCGCCGGCTTCCCCCTCATCGGCCCCGTCCGACTCCATCAGGGCCATCAGTTCGTCGAGGTCGTCGCCGGTGTAGTCGGTGATCTCCGCCTCGAGGTGGGCGAGCGCTCGCTCGGTGTCCGC
The DNA here is from genome assembly GCA_965365745.1 of uncultured Trueperaceae bacterium. Lineage (GTDB taxonomy): Bacteria > Deinococcota > Deinococci > Deinococcales > Trueperaceae > CBDUCW01. The sequence continues at coordinate 2,264 of CBDUCW010000315.1, read as the reverse complement.
ATCGGGCACCAGGACGACGGCCGCGCCGACCCCCTCCCGGTCGGTGGGCGGCGCGAGCCGTCCGCTGTCGGGATCGATCGCGAAGACGACGACGTCGAACTCGGCGTCCGCGAGCACGTCGGCCGCCATCTCGGCGAGCGCGACGGCCGGCGCGAGGTCGACGATGCGCCACGCGGCGCCGTCGAGCTCGACGGCGTCGCCCACGGAGAACGGGACTTCGTTGCTCATGCTCGCCTCCCCACGGTCGCGGGATCGCGCAGCAGCGCGAGAGCGAGGTCGCGGTACGCCCGCGTCGCGACCCGCAGGTTCTCGATCGACACGCTCTCGCGCGTCGTGTGCGCCAACTCCTCTTCGCCCGGGCCGAAGCCCACGATCACCGCGCCCGACGCCGACAGGTGCGGAGCATCGGTGGCGAACCACCAGACGTCCTCGGCGAAGGCGCGGCCCTGGGCCTCGAGGCTGGCGGCGAGCGCCCGCCGGGACCGCTCGACGACTTTCGACTCGCCCGGCGCGAGGTAGGGCGGGTTGATGCGCGGGAAGTCCATGCGTACGGCTCCGTCCTCGCTCCGGGCGTGCTCCTCGGCGACCACCAGCTCGACGCCCGGATCGAGCGCACGAAGGCGCTCGAGGACCGCCTCGGTCGAATCGGCCGGATGGTTGCGGTAGTCGATCGTGATGCGGACCTCCCCCGGCACGACGTTCGGCCCGTCCTCGGGGAAGCTGCGCAGCTGCGTCGGGGTCGCCGTACTGCGGCCGAGCGGCGGACCGCCGGGCAGCTCGAGCGCGTCGAGCGCCGTGATGTACCGCGCGGCACGGGTGAGCGCGTTCCGGCCGAGCTCGGCCTTGGCCGCGTGGGCGATGGCCCCGGGCACCCGCACTTCGACCTCGATGCGCCCTCGATGGCCGAGCATCAACTTGAGTTTCGACGGTTCGCCCAGCACGATCGCATCGGCCGGACGCGTCGCGGCGAGGTGGCGGGCGCCCAGCCCGCCGACCTCCTCCTGCACGACCCCGGTCACGAGCAGCGTTCCGCTCCACGACTCCTCGAGCAGCGCGGCGGCCGCCACCGCCATGCAGGCGACCGAGCTCTTCATGTCGCTCGTGCCCCGGCCCCACACGCGACCGTCGGCGACGACGGCCTCGAGCGGGGGGTGCGGCCAGGCGGACTCGTCGCCGACCGGGACGGTGTCGAGGTGGCCGTTGAGCATCACCGTCGGCCCGTCGCCGCGCTCGATGGCTGCGATCGCGTTGCCGGCCGCGTCGCGTTCGGCGGTGTCGAAGCCGAGCTCGCGGCACGCGTCGAGCAGCACGTCGACCGCGGGCGATTCCGCGCCGGAGGGGCTCGGCGCGCGAATCAGGTCTCGGGTCAGGGGAACGGGATCCATACCTCGTAGTCTATTCGTCCGACGCGTCGCTGCCGTTCGGATCGGGTCCACCCGGGCGCCCCGGGTCCCAGCGGAAGCGGCGTAGCGAGCAACGCCCCTCGGCGTCGAACGCGACGCCTTCGGCGCGCAGCAAGGCCCGCTGCAGGTCGCCGAAGCCGAGCTTGTCGGTCGAGATCCCGCCCTTCGCGTTGATGATGCGGTGCCACGGCAGGCCGGGCTCCGGGCGCGTACCCGTCGCTGGGTCCGCCGCGCCGTCGGGTGCCGTCGGGATCGACCCCCGCAACACGGCCCCGACCTGGCGGGCGGCCCGCGGAGCCCCGACCAGAGCCGCGATCTGGCCGTACGTGGCCACGCGCCCGTGCGGGACGAGGGCGACCCACGCCAGCACGCGATCGCGGAACGGCGCCGCGTCGGACGGCATCTCGAACGCGCCCCGTGCATCGACGGGGATCTCGGGCGCACCTCGGGTCAGCGGCGTTTCGTCGTCCACGCCCGAGCCTACCGCCTCGAATCGGGCCTGCTTCGCAGCCGACCGCGCCGGCCTCGGGTAGCCTTCGCTCCATGCTCCTCCCCCACCCGCTCGCGCCCGGCCCGTCGCCCGCGCTCGCACGCCCCACGGCGCGCTTGCGACGTGCGCTGGTCGCGCTCGCGTGCCTCGCGCTCCTCGCCACTGGAGTCGCCGTGGCCGAGGGCCTCCTCGTCCCCGACGAAGCGCTTCCCGCGGATCCCATCGAGCAGGAGCTGCTGGACGCGACGAATCGTGCGCGAAGCCGGCTCGGCCTGCCGCCGCTGGCGGCGGACGAGCGTCTGGCACAGGCGGCGCGGCATCACGCCTACGAGATGGCGGCCTTCGGCTACCTCGGGCACGTGTCGCCAACC
>CBDUCW010000314.1:0-2695 GCA_965365745.1 uncultured Trueperaceae bacterium | reverse complement strand
GATCCCTGGATAAAGGGGTCATTGTTTTTTGTTTCATTACATTCTCCTTCCTGGTTACACCAGCGGGCCGCGATTCCACCGTTGCCGGCGTCGTACACCCCGTTGGCGGTCGTGCGCGGGGGCAGGGCGAACTGGAGCAGCGTCGACGCGCCATCGGCGGAGATCTCATCGAGCGTGAAGCCGTTGACCGTGAGGATCGTGCCGCTATCGGTCGTGGCCATGTCGAGAATCGGGCCGGGGACCTCGACGCCGTCCATCGACTGCGCGACGGCGGTCGTGAGCGTCAGGGCCACGACGGCGGCCACGAGCGTGCGAAGCAGGGGGGTCAATCGAATCATGGGTTCCTCCTCAAACGAATCGGAAACGAATGTCCACGCGAAAGAAAGCGCGGCTGCGACTCCGGTGGCGGAGTCGGTCGGCGGGTCGAACCGTCGGCGGGACCGGCATCAGGACGGCAGCGCGGGCTCAGGCCGACGCTTCGAGCGCCGCGGCGAGCGCTTGGTTGGCACGAAAGGCGTTGTCGGGGTCGTAGCGACGCTTCACCTCGAGCAGGCGCTTCAGGTTCGGGCCGAAGGCCTCGCCCACGCGATCGCTCTCGTCCCGGTCGAGGTAGTTGAGGTACACCCGATCCGCCGCATACGGTTCGATCGCGCGATGGAACTGCTGCGTCCAGGCGATGATCTCGTCGTCGCGGGCCGCATCGTTCCAGCCCGAGAAGATGCTGAAGTTGAAGGCGGCGCTGCGGTGCGGCCACGGTGTGGCGTCGGCGCCGACGCGGTTGATCGCCCCGCCCATCGGCTCGAAGCCGCCCTGCGTGAGTTCGCCGGGGAGCGACGCGGTCCACTCGGCGATGACGTCGATGGCCTCGTCGCTGAGCTCGTCCATGAACTGCGATTTGAAGTAGTAGCGGGCGCCGTCGGGCGAGCCCGCGGCGAATGCGCTCTGGAGGACCGTGTAGGGCATCGGGTCCACCACGCGCAGCATCGGGTCGCCGTGGTCGGCGAGCGGGGCCAGCGCCTCGCGTCCTTCGTCGTGGTCGCCGACGTAGCACCCGACGACCGCAATGCACGGCTTGCCGTGCTGGTCCTCGGGGAAGGGCGCGACGGGCGGAACCTGGACGAACAGGGCGTAGGCGTTCACTTCGTCGGGTGCATCGGCCATGAAGTCCCGGTAGTGGCGCATGGCGGCCGCCGCGTTCTCGTGGGGGTGGAACATCTGCGCCACCATCAGCTCGGGCCCGACCTCGTGCAGCTCGAACTCGAAGGCGGTCACGACGCCGAAGGCGCCGCCCCCGCCGCGCAGGGCCCAGTACAGGTCGGCATGCTCGTCGGCGCTGGCGCGCACGAATCGGCCGTCGGCGAGCACGACCTCGTAGGCGCGGACGTTGTCGGCGGCGAGGCCGAGGGTGCGGGCCAGGAAGCCGAGTCCGCCCCCGAGCGTCAGCCCCGCGACGCCGGTCGTCGGATGGACGCCTCCGGTCGTGGCGAGCCCGAACGCTTGCGTCTCCACGTCGAGGTCGCGCAGGGTCGCGCCGCCCTCGACCCAGGCGGTGTGGCTTTCCGGATCGACCCGCACGCCGTTCATGCGGGTGAGATCGATGACGACGCCGTCGCACAGCGCCCGGCCCGCGACGCTGTGGCCGCCGGCGCGCACGGTGAATTCGACGCCGTGATCGCGCGCGAAGCCGAGCGCCGCCATGACGTCCGAGGCGCCTTCGCACATGGCCACGAGGGCGGGCCGGCGGTCGATCATGCCGTTCCAGATGGCTCGAGCGTCGTCGTACGCCGGATCCGAAGGGCGCAGCAGGGTGCCGCGCATGCGGCCCTGAAGCTCGCCGATCGCGTCGTCCGACAGCGTTGGGGACGTGGGGTTGGCCATGGGGTCCTTCCTCCGTTGGGGGGCGAGCGACGAATGCGAAACACGCGAGATTCGTCGGCGGTGCGGGTGGCGACGCCGGGCACGCCGGGAGTGCGGACGTGCCCAGGTCGACAGCCAAAGGGTTGCGTACGGCCCCTTGCAATGCCCTGTCATGCCCCTTTCATGGGTGGGTCGAGCCCCGCCTCGCATCGCTATATTCGAGCTGATGAGACTTCGCACCCTTGGCGGACGGAAGCGACTTCTCCGGCTCGAAGTCACTCGTCCTGCTCGCGTACCTCGCGCTCGAGGGAGCCCAGGACCGGGGTCCGCTCGCGCGCCTGTTCTGGCCCACGTCGGGCGATCCGCGGAATCGCCTCTCGACCACGCTGTCGCGCCTCCGCGGGCTCGGGGCCGGCGTGGTCGAGGCCGACGCGCGTCACGTTGCGACGATGCTCGTCACCGACGCTCAGCTCTTGCTCGACGCCGCCGAATCCGGGCGTCATCGCGTCGTCGTCGAGCGCTACGAGGGGGCGTTCCTCGCCGGGCTCGACGCGCAGCCGGAGGAACTCGACGCGTGGGTCTGGTCGACGCGCGAGTACCTCGCCGACCACGTCCGCGCCTCGTGCCTGGCGCTCGCGGAGCGCGCCGCGGCGGCGGGGCGCTTCGCCGAAGGCGCGTCCTGGGCGCGCGACGCGCGGCTGCCCGACGGTGCGGCGCCCGCCGCGCCGCACGACCTGGTGCGCATTCACACGCTGCTCAGCGCGCTACAACCCGACCTCGGCCTGCCCGTGCCCGAGCTGGGAGATCGAGCTGCGTGGACGATGGATTCGCGCCTTTC
>CBDUCW010000313.1:0-2719 GCA_965365745.1 uncultured Trueperaceae bacterium | reverse complement strand
GAGCGTCTCGTCCATGGGCACCCAGGCATCGGCGTAGCGCGCGATGCCGTGACGATCGCCGAGCGCGCGGTCGACCGCCTGCCCCAGAACGATGCCGAGGTCCTCGGCGAGGTGGTGCACGTCGACCTCGAGGTCGCCGCGCGCACTCCCGCCGAGCCGCACGCGGCCGTGGCGCACCACCTGGGCGAGCATGTGGTCGAGGAAGCCGTGCCCCGTGCTCAGCTCGAGCTCCGGCGTCGCGGCCGGGTCGAGGTCGAGCTCGAGGGCGATGCGCGTCTCGCGCGTCGTGCGCTCGATGCGCGCGCTGCGGTCCGTTGGGGAGTCAGCCATGGGGGCTCGCGTTCTGCGCGGCGGCGCCGCGCTCCGGCGGAGAGCCGGCGAGAAGCTCGTCGAGCGAGGCGGCGAGCGCGTGGAGGAAGAGGTCGTTCTCGGATTCGGCCCCGATGGTGACGCGCAGGCAGCCGCCGAGCGAATGCAGGTGGTCTTGGCGGCGAACGAGGACGCCGCGCTCGGCCAGCGCCGCATGCAGGCGGGCCGCGTCGGGCGTGCGGAACAGCACGAAGTTCGCGTCGCTCGGGAACGGGGCGATGGCGTCGAAGGCCGGGTCGTCGCGCAGGCGCTCGAAGACCCGCACGCGCTCGGCCACGATGCGCTCGACGCGCCGGCGAACGTAGTCGGGCGCGTCCAACACGGTCTGGCCGACCGCCACCTGCAGCGCCGACACCTGGAAGGGGAGCGTCACCTTCCGCAGATGGGTGGCGAGCTCGGGCTCCGCGAGCGCGTAGCCGAGGCGGACGCCCCCCAGGCCGAAGGCCTTGGAGAAGGTGCGGAGCACAACGCTGCCCGGGCGACGCCGGACCAGACCGACGCTGTCGCGTCCGGCGAACTCCGCGTACGCGCCGTCGATCACGGGCGTCCAGCCGTGCTCCAGGGCCGCGTCGAGGAGCGCGGCGACGTCGGCGTCGTCGTGCCGGTTGCCGGTGGGCGCCGCAGGCGTGGTCAGGAACAGCACCCCCGGGCCGCGCTCCAGCTCGTCCAGCAGCGCTTCCATGGGCAGACCGAAGTCACGGAGCAGCGGGATCTCGGTGAGGTCGACGCCGAGCACGCGGGCCTGGAGTTCGTACACCGAGAAGGTGGGCGTGACCGTGAGCACCCGCCGGCCGAGGCCGGCGGCGATGATCAGCGCTTGGATGAGGACGTTCGAGCCGGGGGCGACGGCGACGCCGTCGTCGGGCCAGTCCCAGCGGCTCCCGATGCGCGCCCGCAGGCTCTCGGCGTGCATCTCGGGGTAGCGGTGCCAGTCGGCCGCAGCGAGGCGCTCGAGCGCCTGCGAGCGGAGATCCTCCGGCAGATCGAAGGGGGACTCGTTCTGATCGAGCTTCACCGCGGCCGCGCGGGGCGTGAACCGGTACGCGGGCAGGTCCCGCACCTCGTCGCGGATCGTCATGGCGCCCATGCTAGCACCGGGGTCCGCGGCGCTCCGACGCGCCCCGCGGGGCGCTCGGAACGACTCACTGCGGGCTGCGACGGCGCGATTCGGCGACGACCTGGGCGAGCTGGGTCTCGAGCGTGGGATCGAGGGCGAGGGCGCGCTCGAAGGACGCGAGGGCATCGGCGTAGCGCCCGAGCCCGAAGTAGGTGAGCCCGAGGCTCACGTGCACCTGCGGCACGTCGGGATCGAGCTCGACGGACTCGCGCAGCGCTTCGATCGCCAGATCGTAGCGGCCGAGCTGCAGGTGGGCGAAGCCGAGGTTGCCGAGCACGGTCGGGCGCTGGTTGGGGCCGAGCTGCTCGAGCGCGACGCGGTAGGCGGGCACGGCGCTGCGCGCGTCGCCGGAGCGGAGCAGGGCGAGCCCGTGGTAGTAGGCCAGGATGCCCGCGTCGGCCACGTCTCGGGCGTCGGCGAAGGCGGCCGCGGCGCCGGTGTAGTCGCCGCGGTTGAGGGCGAACAGGCCGCGGTCGAAGGCGGGTCGCGCCTCGGGGTCGATCTCGATCGCCTCGACGCCGAACTGCTCGCGCTGCTCGAGCTGGGCGAGGGCGCGGCGCGGCAGCGTCGCGTCGGGGTCGAGTTCGGCGGCGCGCTCGAGCGTGCTGCGACCTTCGTCGAGCTCGCCGGTCAGGGCGAGCGCGAGCCCGTGGGCTGCGAGCACGCTCGCGTTCGCCCGTTCGACCCCACCGACGTCGTCGAGCAACGCCGTGGTCGTGTTCAGGGCGGCGCGGGCACGTCCGGCCTCCAGGTAGATCAGCGCGAGGTTGAGCCGACCCGTGGCGCTCGGATCGTCGATCGCCTCGACGGCCTGCCGGGCCGCGTCGACGTCGCCGCGGCGGGCGTAGGCGACCGCCAGCGCGTTCCGGGCGGCATCGTCGCCGGGGGACTCGGCCAGGTGCGCTTCGAGCGTCGCGATGGCGTCGTCGAGCTCGCCGCGCTCGATCGCGAGGCGGGCGTCGACGACGAGCAGCTCGCCGGACGCGGGGAAGCGTTCGCGCCCCGCGTCGACAAAGGCGGCGGCGTCTTCGGCCAAGCTGGCCGGGAGATCGGCCGCGATCGCGTACAGGCTCGGCGACGCGGAGAGCGGCTGGCGCGACGCGTCGCGCAGGTGGTTCAGCGCACCGAGGGCGTCGCCGGCATCGAGAATGGCGCCGACCACGGCGCGGTGGTAGGCGGCCGAGTCGAGCAGGTGGCCGGCGCCACCGCGGAGCACACGCACTTCGTCCTGGG
>CBDUCW010000312.1:0-2738 GCA_965365745.1 uncultured Trueperaceae bacterium | reverse complement strand
GACTGTAGCTTCGTCTCCCGCCTCCTCGCGCCAGAGGACCGCGACCGCTGGCCCGACGACAGCCACACCTGGGAATGCCCCAACCTGTTCCCGCTCGGCGACCGATGGGTGCTGATCGTCTCCTTGGCCACGCCCGCCGCGCTCGCGCATCCGGTGGCCTTCGTCGGCGACTTCGACGGCGAGCGCTTCGTGCCCGAACGAAAGCAGAAGCTCGACGCCGGCTACCACGGGTTCTACGCACCGCTGACGCTCCTCGACGACGGCGGGCGACGCCTGATCTGGGGCTGGCTGCAGGAGCAGCGAAGTCGCGAAGCGCAGCTCGCCGCCGGATGGTCGGGCGCCATGTCGTTCCCGCGGCTGCTCGAGCTCGAGGACGATCGCGTCACGCAGCGCTTCGTGCCCGAACTGACGGCGCTTCGCGGCGCGGCCTGGCCCGAGCGCGACGTCGAGGTCGACGGCGTGGTCGAGCTCGAGGGCCTTCGCGGACCGGAGCTCGAGCTGACGCTCACGCTCGAGCGCGGATCGGCCCGCCGCAGCGGTCTGCGCATCCACCACGGACCGGGCACGACCACGGCGCTCGCGATCGACTGGGACGCCGCGCAGCTCAGCTGCGACACCCCGGGGTGCAGCGCCGACGGCCACGTTCGCTGGCCCGGGCACGCCGTCGAGCTCGAGCCCGGCGCCGATCGCGCCGAGCTCCACCTGTTCCTCGACCGCTCCACGCTCGAGCTGGTGATCGACGGCCGCGCGCTGAGCGCGCGGGCCTACCCCGACGCCTTGGAACCGGGGCGCCTCGAGCTGTTCAGCGACGGCGGCGCCGCGCGCGCCACGGTCGCGGGGTGGCGCCTCGAAGCCCCGGCGTCGTCTAGCGCGTAGCCCCGGCGCCGCCCCCGGCGAGCGCGGGCCTCGCGACCTCGACGGCGACGTCGGCGGCGACCTCGTTGGTCGCTGCAGCAGCGCGTTCGGTGGCGGTCCCGGTGCCGGCCGTCGCGGCGGCCTCTGCCTCAGCCGAAGCGGATGAAGTAGCGCACGCTCAGCGCCAGCCCCATCACCACGACGAAGGCCCGCACCCAGGCGATCGGGACGCGGCGCGCGACGACCACGCCGAGGTACCCCCCGGCGACGCTCGCCACCATCAGCACCAGCGCCGGGATCCACACCACCGCGCCGGCGATGACGAACAGCACCAATGCGGTGACCTTGATCAGCATCGCGAGCAGGTTCTTCGCGGCGTTGATGCGGTGGTAGTCGGCACCCTCGCTCAGCGTGAGCGAGGCGAGCATCACGATGCCCATGCCGGCACCGAAGAAGCCGCCGTAGAGGGCGGTCACGAATTGCAGGACCAGCCCTGCGATGCGCTGGGCCGGACTCGCCTCGGCTCCCTCGGGAAGCTCGAGCACCTTCGTCAGCCACGGGCTGACCGCGAACAGGATCGTCGCGCCGAGCAGCAACCAGGGGACGAGGCGTCCGAAGCCCTCGTTCGAGAAGTTCAGCAGGATCACCGCGCCGGCCACCCCGCCGATCAGGCTCACGATCGACAGGGCCACGAGCCGCGGCGCGTACTTCCGGACCTCGTCGCGGTAGGCGACGGCGCTCGCCAGGCTGCTCGGACCCAGCGAGAGTGCGCTCGTCGCGTTGGCTTGGATCGGCGGAAGCCCCACCGCGAGGAGCGCGGGGAAGGTGAAGAAGGTCCCGCCGCCCGCGACCGCGTTCACCACCCCGGCGCCGAGACCGGCGACGAGCAGAAGCGCGAGATCGAAGATCGGGAGCGGCACGTGCGGAGCGTACCGCTATCCCTGGCTCGACCCCGCCGCGCGTCGCACCGCGTCGCCCTCGACCTGCTCGAGCGGCGTCGAATGCTCGGCATCGATCTCCCCCTTGTCGGGGTCGTAGTGCGTGAAGCCCGGGAACATCTCGATCTCCTTGCCGAGCCAGAAGAAGCGGCCGGTGGGGCCGTGCTCGTCGAGGTCGAGCAGCCACTCCACCGTGGGGTGGCAGGCGCTCGGCGGGAGCGCGCCGGGGTACATCTCGGTGTTCGCCGACCCGGGCGCGGTGAGGTTGATCTTGACGTCGCGGTCGCGGTTCTCGTTCGCGGCCGACACCGTGTAGCCGTTGCAGGCCATGATCGCGCCGTACTGCACCGACCATCCGGCTGAGGGCACGAGCGTGGCCGAGCCCGAGAACACGACGAAGCGTCCGAAGTCGATGTCGCGCATCGCGGGGACGAGTTCGCGGAGGAGGATCGCGTGGGCCAGGGCATCGACGCGCCACCCGTAGGCGAACTCCTCGTTGCTGGTGTCGAGGAACGGCTTCGGGTTCCACGCGCCCGCGCAGCTCACGACGAAGGGAACGACGCCGTGCGTCTCGATCAGGTCCTGCGCGAAGGCCGTCAGCCCGTCCGGGTCCGAGACGTCGAGCTTCACCGGGGTGACGTTGGGGAGATCGGCGTAGTCCTGGCGCATCCGATCGATGCGCCGCGCTGCCGCGATGACCTCGTCGTACTGCGGAGCGAGGCGATGGACGAGCGATGCGCCGATGCCGCTGCTCGCGCCGGTGATCAACAGAGTTCGCTTCATGGGGCTCCTCGGGGAAGGGCGTGGCACGGAAGGGCGTAGCGTCGAAGAGCGTGGCTCCGCGCGGGCCGACGGGCGCGCGCCTTCTGGGCGAGCGCACGCGCGACGCGTGCGGTCGTCGACGAGATTGGAGCCACGGTAGCAGGCGCAGGACGGGGCGGTCGC
>CBDUCW010000311.1:0-2770 GCA_965365745.1 uncultured Trueperaceae bacterium | reverse complement strand
CACCGGTCCCGAGGCGAAGTCGATCTCGAGCCCCATCGGCGGGAGCGGCGTCATGATGTCGCTGAACAGGATCGCGCCGTCCATCGCGTAGCGGCGCACCGGCTGCAGCGTCACCTCGAGCGCGAGTTCGGGCGTGCGGGCGAGCTCCCAGAAGCTGTGCTTCTCCTTGAGCGCGCGGTACTCGGGCAGGTGGCGGCCGGCCTGGCGCATCAGCCAGACGGGCGCCCGGGCGGTGTCTTCGCCGGCCAGGGCGCGCAGCAGCAGCGGGCGGGGCGAGGCCCCGTCGGACGCGTGCGAGGGGGTGGCGGTCGGGGGCTCAGGCGTCACGGGGTTCCGTCCCATCGGGAGTGCGTCACGGGTTCGTGCGGGCGGCTTCGTCGTCGTCGCCCTCGCCGCTGGGCGTGAACCGGTAGCCGACGCCCCACACGGTGTGCAGGTAGATCGGCCGGCCCGGGTCGGGCTCGAACAGCTTGCGCAGGCGCAGCACGAAGTTGTCGACGGTGCGGCTCGAGGGGAACACGCCCTCGCCCCACACCGCGTCGAGGATGTCGTCGCGGCTCACCACCTCGCCGGCGCGCGCGGCCAGGAGCTGCAGGATGCCGAGCTCGCGCTCGCCGAGCGAGACGGTGCGCCCGTCGTCGAGCTCGGCGGTCCAGGCGCGCAGGTCGACGGTGTGGCCGCCGAACTCGAGCGTCGCCGCGCTCGGCCCGAGGTCGTCGGGCCAGCCGCGCCGCCGCAGCATGGCGCGCAGCCGCAGCAGGAACTCGTCGAGGTCGAAGGGCTTGGTCAGGTAGTCGTCGCCGCCGGCCTCGAGCCCCGCGATGCGGTCGGGCGTCTGCCCCTTGGCCGACAGGAACAGCACCGGCGTGTCGTCGCCGTCGTCGCGCATGGTGCGGCACAGCGACACGCCGTCGCGGTGCGGCAGCATCACGTCGAGCACCACCAGGTCGGGGCCGTCTTCGCGCCAGGCGCGCAGCCCCTCGCGGCCGTCGGCGGCGTGCAGCACCGCGAAGCCCTCGTCGCGGAGGTTGTCGCAGAGCACCTCGGCGAGCGAGGCCTCGTCCTCGACCACGAGGACGGTCGGTGCCGCCGGCGCGGCGTCGTTCGCGGCCGGGGCGTCCGCCGCCAGATCGGCCGCGCTCACGACGTGCCCCCCGCCGCGGTCGAGGCGCGCGCCGCCGCCGCGCTGCGCCCGGGCGCGCTCGTGAGCGGAAGGCGGATCGAGAAGCGGCTGCCGGCCTCGGGGCCGTCGGGGTGCTCGCCGAGCACGACCTCGCCGTCCATCGCCGAGGCGACGCGCCGGGCGAGGTGCAGGCCGAGCCCGACGCCGGGCGCGCGGCGGGTCATCTCGTCGCCGCTGCGGAAGAAGCGCTCGAAGATGCGCTCGCGATCGGCCGAAGGCACGCCGACGCCCCAGTCGTCGACGTGGATCGTGCCGGCCGTGGCGTCGGTCTCGACCGTGACGACGACCCGCTTGGGGTCGTCGAAGCTGTACTTCACCGCGTTGTCGAGCAGGTTGTTGAGCACCACCGCGAAGGCCTCGGGGTCGAGGTCGACCGGCACCGCGCCGGCCGGCGGGCGGTACGCGAGCGTGGCGCCGCGGGCCTCGAGGCCGGGGCGCGCCCGCTCGACCAGGTCCCGCGCGAGGGCGCCGAGATCGGTGGGCTGCAGCTCGTCGGTGGGAACGCGCCCGCCCAGCGCGTGGGCTTCGTCGAGCCGCGCCGAGGCGAGGATCTGGTCGGAGGTGCGCTCGAGCCGGTCGAGCTCGGCCTCCATGCGCTGCAGGTAGTTGCGCGGCTCCTCGCGATCGACGCCGCGCTTGCGCGTCGTCTGCACGAGGAGCTTGAGCGTGCTGATGGGGGTCTTGAACTCGTGGGTGATCGCCGAGAGGAAGTTCTGCTGGCTCCGCTTCAGCTCGCGCTCGGCCCGCAGGCTGCGGGCGATGAAGGCGAGCAGGCCGAGGATCACGAGAACGAAGAAGGGGCCCTCGAAGGCGTACATCCGCACGTAGCCGCGCTGATCGCGCACGAACTCGCTGCGCACGTCGGGATCGACCTCGAAGATGCCGGAGGCGGGCGCGGCGCGGGCCGACACGCCGCTGGACGCCCTCCGCGGTGCTCTCCGCGCCGGCGTCGGGCACGAAGCGAAGGTGCGGGTAGTCGGCCTGAAGCGCGCTGCGCGCCTCGGCGAGGGCCGTGGCGTCGACCGCCCCCTCGAGCCGGTCGAGCTGCGCGGTGGCGGCCGCGGCGTCCCGCTCCCAGGCCGCGATCTGCGCATTCGTGACGCGCTCGATGTAGCGCTGCTGGAACACGATCCACCACACCACCTGCGCCAGCACGAAGATCACGATCACCGCGAAGGCGATGCGGGTGGCGCGGCGAGAGCGGGCTCCGTAGGGGCGCGAGAGGGGCGTCATGAGCGTCCCCCATGCTAGTGGAGCGACCCCCGGCGGTGTGTCGGTCGCGCGGCAATCGCACGGCGACCGCACGGCTACGGCACGGCATTCGCGCGGCGGGGCTCCGTGGGAGGGGGCGAGGTCGGCGGGCGCGGTCACGACCGCGAGCCCCGGCCCGTCTTGAACCTGAATCCCGAATCAGGCCTCATCTACGCGGCATGCACGCGAGGCCGCAGGGCGGAACGAGGGGGCGAGCCCGCAAGGCGGAGCGAGGGGCCGAGCCCGGGCTCGGCTCCCGCAGCGATCAGCCGAGCCAGCCCTGCTCGAGCGCCTCGATCGCGTGGTAGGTGACGATCAGGTCGGCCCCGGCGCGGC
>CBDUCW010000310.1:0-2778 GCA_965365745.1 uncultured Trueperaceae bacterium | reverse complement strand
TCACCGCCGCGGACGCCGCCGGGGGTGACTCAGGCGCGGTAGCCGAGTTCGGACGTGCGGGCGCGCACGGCGTCGCTCTGCTCGAGCAGCTCGCCGAGCGGGTCCCAGGTGCCCTCGAGCAGCCCCTGGCGGGCGCTGTCGGGCAGCGAGGCAGGGTAGACGGTGTCGCCGGCCCGCACTTCGCGCGCTTCGACGTCGATCTCGACCACGAGGCTGGGATCGGCGTCGACCGCCGACTGCAGCGCTACGAGGTCGCTGCGCTCGAGCGCGACGCAGGGCATTCCGAGGGTGGTGCTGTTGCCGAAGAAGATCTCGGCGAAGCTCTCGGCGATCACGCCGCGGAAGCCGGCGCGGTAGATCGCCTGCGGCGCGTGCTCGCGGCTCGAGCCGCAGCCGAAGTTGCTGCCCGAGATCAGGATCCGCGCCTCGACGCGCTCGGGGTCGTTGAGCGGGTGATCGGTGCGCTCGCCGCTCTCGTCGATGCGAGCGTCGCGGAACAGGTACTCGCCCAGGCCGTCGAAGGTGACCACCTTCATGTAGCGGGCCGGGATGATGCGGTCGGTGTCGATGTCCTCGCCGGGCACGACCACCGCCGTGCCGGACACGTTTCGGATCTGTTCGAGGGCCATCAGGCCGTCACCTCCGTCTCGACGCCGAAGACCTCGCGGGCGTCGCAGATCTCGCCGGTGATCGCCGCCGCGGCCACCATGACCGGGTGGGGGAACCCTGGCGCCCCACGAAGTTTCGGTTGATCGAGCTGGCGCAGAGCTGGTCGCCCACGAGCTTGTCGGGGTTCATCGCCAGGCACATGCTGCAGCCCGCCTCGCGCCATTCGAAGCCGGCATCTCGAAAGACCTGGTCGATGCCGAGTTCCTCGCACTGGTACTTCACCAGCTGCGAGCCGGGCACGGCGATCGCCTGCACGCCGTCGGCGACGCGGTGGCCCTTCAGGACCTTGGCGACCTCGAGGAAGTCGCCCATGCGGGCGTTGGTGCAGCTGCCGAAGAAGGCCACGTCGATCTTGGTGCCGCGGATCGGCGCGCCCGGCTCGAGCTTCATGTGCGCGAGCGCCTCGGCGACGGCGGCCTTTTCGTGCTCGGGCGATCCTTCGACCGTCGGCACGTTCTCGTCGATGAAGATCGCCTGGCCGGGGTTGATGCCCCAGGTGACCGTCGGGGCGATGTCGGCCGCGTCGATCACGACCACGTCGTCGTAGCGGCATCCGGGATCCGACGCGAACGAGCTCCAGCGCTCGACGGCCGCATCCCAGGCCTCGCCCTCGGGCGCGTAGGGACGTCCTTCGAGGTACGCGAAGGTGGTGGCGTCGGGGTTGACGTAGCCGCAGCGCGCGCCGCCCTCGATCGACATGTTGCAGACCGTCATCCGCTCTTCCATCGTCATCCGATCGAAGACCTCGCCGGCGTACTCGTAGGCGTAGCCGAGGCCGCCCTTCACGCCGAGCGTGCGGATGATGTGCAGAATGACGTCCTTCGCGTAGACGCCGGGGCGCAGCTCGCCGTTGACCTCGATGCGTCGCACTTTCAGCTCGCTCATGGCGAGCGTCTGCGTCGCGAGCACGTCACGCACCTGGCTGCCGATGCCGAACGCGATGGCCCCGAAGGCACCGTGGGTCGCTGTGTGGGAGTCGCCGCAGGCGATCGTCGTGCCCGGCTGGGTGATGCCCTGCTCGGGGCCGACCATGTGCACGATCCCCTGCCGCCCGCTGTCGATGTCGAACATCGTGATCCCGTGCTCTTCGCAGTTCTTGCGCAGCTCCTTGATCATGGCGTCGGCGAGCGGATCCTCGAAAGGTTCCACGCGGCTGTGGGTCGGCACGATGTGGTCGACCGTCGCGAAGGTGCGCTCGGGCATCAGCACCGGCAGGTCGCGGTCGCGGAGCATGCCGAAGGCCTGCGGGCTGGTCACCTCGTGGATGAGGTGCGTCCCGATGAGCAGCTGGGTCTGCCCGTTCGCGAGCGTGCCGACGCGGTGGGCGTCGAACACCTTCTGGTAGAGATTGCGGGGTTCGGCATGGGCGCCGGGCCCGGGTGCGGAGGGCGTGGTCATCGGGGCTCCTTCACGTGCGCGGTCGAGGGGGGGATGCGTCATCGTACGCGGGCACGGGCGACGGGGACGCGGTGGGGCGAACAGGGAGCGGGGCGCAGTGGGGGTGGGGCGCGGTGCGGCCGAGCGGGCGGCGTCATCGGGACGGTGTTCGCGAACCTGCAACAAGACGCCCCCCGATGCGGGGCCGCAGTCGGGGGGAGGGATGCGAGGACGAGGGGCCGTCAGGCTCGCTCGCGTGCGGGCGCCGCAGCGCCGATCCGCATCCCTCCGATCGCACCTAGCCGCCCGGCGGAGGGGCCGGCGGACGGAACGAGGACGGGTGCGTCGGACGGTGCGAACATCGCCGGAAGTATACAGAGGCCCACGGGGAGCGTCAACGTGACGCGGTGGAGGCGCGAGAGCGACGTCGGACCGCACGTGGCGGCCCTACACGCTCGCTTCGCCACGATGCGCGGGGAGCGACACGTACGTCGTGTCTTGCGGTCGGGGAACGCCTCGCCGATTCCGTCGTGCGACCTCTGCACCGACCCGCGGGGCAAGGGGTTCAGGTCATGTTGTTGAGCCGCTCGGGTGGGGGCTCACCGGTCAGCTGCTCGTAGAAGCCGGCACCCGAGGTCATCGCCCAGGTCTCCGACAGCTTCCCGTCGCGGACCCGGTTGAACATCATCTCGTGCAAAACGACGCGTCTTCCCGTGGGCTCGAGCCCCAGGT
>CBDUCW010000309.1:0-2779 GCA_965365745.1 uncultured Trueperaceae bacterium | reverse complement strand
CGACGGAGTGCGCATCGACTACAAGGACGTCACGCTCGGCAAATACGAGCCCAAGCCGCGGGTCTACTGAGGGGCGCACATGCAGATCAACGTCAAGATCAAACGATTCGATCCCGAGCAGGACGCACGGCCCTACTGGGCCGAGTACGCGCTCGAGGTCCGGCCCACCGACCGTGTGCTCGACGTGCTCAACCAGATCAAGTGGGACGTCGACGGCTCGCTCTCGTACCGGCGCAGCTGCGCCCACGGCATCTGCGGCTCCGACGCGATGCTGATCAACGGGGTCAACCGCCTCGCCTGCAAGCTCCTGGTCCGGGACCTCGGCGACTCGATCTCGGTCGAGCCGATCCGCGGCCTGCCGGTGCTCAAGGACCTGATCGTCGACATGGAGCCGTTCTTCGACTCCTACAAGGCGATCCTGCCGTACTTCATCAACGACGACGCCGATCCCCCGGCCGAGCGCCTGCAGAGCCCCGAGGACCGCGAGGTCTTCGACGCCACGACCAAGTGCATCCTGTGCGCGGCGTGCACCACCAGCTGCCCCGTGTTCTGGACGAACGAGCGCTACCTGGGACCCGCCGCGATCGTGAACGCCCACCGCTTCATCTTCGACAGCCGCGACCAGGGCGCCGGCCAGCGCCTCGACGTGCTCAACAAGGCCAACGGCCTGTGGCGCTGCCGCACCGCCTACAACTGCACCGAAGCCTGCCCGCGCGACATCCCCGTGACGCAGGCGATCGAAGAGGTCAAGCGCGAGCTGCTCTGGCGCCGCGCCTGAAGCGTCGCGCCTGAAGCGTCGCGCCTGAAGCGTCGCGCCGGTGGTGCCGCGCGCACCGCAACCCCACCCCGAAGCGGGCCCGCGATCGATCGCGGGCCCGCTTGCGTCGTGCGTCGGGCCCGCCGGAGCGGGCGGAAGGCCCGGCGGGACAAGGGCGCGCCCTCTGCCGCCCCTGCCGTCGCGCGCGAGTCGCCGGGCGCCGCCGGGCGGCGCGCCCTACCGCTCGAGCGTTCCGGCCGTGATCCCGTACTCGAGCGCCGGCTCGTCCTCGCCGACGTAGATGTTGACGGTGCGCGCGAACGACGGGTTCATCGTGTCGCCGACGACCGCCTCGACCGCGTCGCGGCCGTCGATGGCCTCGTCGAGGCGGAGCGTCACACGCGTGCCGCAGGGGAGCTCGGCCAGTATGTCGCGGCTGACGGCGACGTGCGTCCACGCCTCGAGCACGATGCCGCAGGCACCCGCACCGCCGGTGACGTAGCTGAACCCCACGCGCTCCAGCGGGACCGCGCCCGCCGGCAGCGGCTCGAGCGGAGCCGGCTCGGCGTCGGCCGAACGGCCCGCATCGCCGTCGCCGTCGCTCGCCGCGCTCGCGGCGCCGGCGCCCCGATCCGCCGCCTCCGAGCCCTCCGCATCGGCGCCCGCGGCTCCGAGGTCCCCCGACCCCTCGGACCCGCCGGACGGATCGCCGGCACCGGGCTCCAGCGCGACCACGTCGCTGGATCCCTCGTCCGCCGCATCGGTGCTGGCCCGGCCGCGGTCGGCTTCGATCGGCGGCGGATCCGGCGCGGGCCGCGACGAGGTGGGCCCGCGACCGAGCGTGAACAGCGTCCACATGATGGCGAAGGCGACGACGACGAGGCCGCCGAGCAGTGCGCCATCGATCAGTCGTTGTCGCATCGGGTCCTCCCGGGGAACGATCGGAGAGTGGTCGGGGTGGGCGCATCGGCCCACGACGTCCTGCGGTCGATGCGCGGGTCGGGTCGCGACCCGGCTCGACCTCGGGTGCCCCATTGTCGCCCAGCCCGCATGAGTCGAGGTGTGAGCCGAGCCGCGGTGGCCGCGCGCGGCGGCCGAGCGTGCGCTCCCGCCGCGCGAATCCACTGAATCCGCGGCCACGAGGAGGCGGAAGCGTGCGTGCTAGCCTCGCGGCCGAATGTTCGTCAGCATCCTTCTCCTGATCGGCGGCGTCGTCGGCCTGTTCTACGGGGGCGAGTTCCTCGTGCGCGGGGCGACGCTGCTCGCCAAGCGCTTCGACATCAGCTCGATGGTCGTGGGGCTCACGGTGGTCGCCTTCGGCACCAGCGCGCCGGAGCTCGCGGCGACGCTGGCCGCGAACCTCGACGGCTTCCCCGATCTGGCGCTCGGCAACGTGGTCGGTTCGAACATCGCCAACATCGGCCTGATTCTCGGCGCCACGGCGCTGGCCTACCCGCTGACGACGCAGCGACGGTTCCTGCTGCGCGAACTGCCGATCGCCCTGGCCGTGGCGCTGCTGCTGCCGCTGCTCCTGCTCGGCGGCGGCATGGTCCGCTGGGAAGGCGCGCTGCTGCTGGGCTTGCTGGCCGTCTACCTGGTGCTGCTCCTGCGGGCCGACAGCGACGTGCTCAGCGAGGCGCTCGAGGACGAGGGCGAAGACGGACACGACGACGTTCCGCTGCCGGTGCCCGAGGCGATCCCCTCCGGCCTGCGCGGCCCCTTCTTCGTGGCGATCGGCGTCGTCCTGCTGGTGGCGGGCGCGCGCATGCTCGTCACCGGTGCGGTCGACATCGCCGCTACGCTCGGCGTTCCGGAGCGCGTGATCGG
The DNA here is from genome assembly GCA_965365745.1 of uncultured Trueperaceae bacterium. Classification (GTDB taxonomy): domain Bacteria; phylum Deinococcota; class Deinococci; order Deinococcales; family Trueperaceae; genus CBDUCW01. Next base: position 195 of record CBDUCW010000309.1, on the reverse strand, counting down.
TCTGACCATGGTCGCCTTCGGCACCAGCCTCCCCGAGCTGGCGGCGAGCCTCGTGGCGGCGCTGCGCCGCGAGACCGACATCATCTTGGGGAACATCGTCGGCTCGAACGTCTTCAACGTGCTGGCGGTGCTGGGCGTGACCACGCTCGCGTCGCCCCTGCCGATGGCGTGGGAGCCGGTGCAACTCGATCTCGC
>CBDUCW010000308.1:0-2780 GCA_965365745.1 uncultured Trueperaceae bacterium | reverse complement strand
TGCGACCCGCGACACGGCCCCACGGGGCCGCCGAGGACGCCGCGCCCCCGCGCCGTGCCAGGGTCGCGCCCTGCGCGCGAGTAAGAATCTCGTAGGTCCCTCCTGCCTACACTCGTTCTCGAAGCGCTCGGCAGATGCAGCGGTGCCGGGCTCAGGCTCGCCGTACGGCAGCCTGCGTCGCCGAGAACCCCGAAAGGATGGAGCCCCCATGGAAGTGCAGGTCGCACGCGCCGCGAATCCCGAGGTGGACACGATGCCGGAGATCCTCGTGGTCGACGACACGCCGAGCCATCTGCGCCTGATGGAGTTCCTGCTCGCGTCGGAGTACCACGTCGTCACGCCGATCGACAACCCGCGTGAGGCGCTCGAGTACCTCAAGACGCACACGCCGAGCCTGATCATTCTCGACATCCAGATGCCCGACCTCAGCGGCCTCGACTTCGCGCGCCGTGTGAAGAACGTGGGCCGCCTCTCCGACGTGCCCATCATCATGGTGACCGCCCAGCGCGGCGGCGAGCTCGCCCAGGAGGTCGCCCGCGTGGGTGCCGAGATGTTCGTCGAGAAGCCGCTCGACGGCCGCGACTTCCGAGCCCTGGTCAACAGCTTCATGGAGCGTCCGCTCCCCCTGACCGCGGTCGATGCCGACGGCGCATCCGGAGGCTTCGTCCAGAAGTACTGATCTCGGGGCGCTCGGTCCACGCCCGGCGACCGGCCGCAGCGCCCGGCCGCCGCCCGTCTCCCCCCTCCTTCGGTCCCCCTTGACCCCCGCACCGCTCCGGTGCGGGGGCGTTGCTGACGTATGCTGTCGCGCGAACGACCGCCGCCCGCCGAAGGAGACCCACCCCTTGACCGCCATCCGCGTAACCATCTGGAACGAGTACCTCCACGAGGTCGAGCACGACAACGTCCGGGCCATCTACCCCGACGGCATGCACGCCACGATCGCAGAGGGCATCGCCCCGTACGGCGATTTCGAGATCCGCACCGCGACGCTGCGCGAGCCCGAACACGGGCTGACGACCGAGGTGCTCGCCGACACCGACGTCCTCTTCTGGTGGGCGCACAAGGCCCACCCGGAGGTCGACGACGCGGTCGTCGAACGCGTCCACGCCCGCGTGCTCGGCGGGATGGGTTTGATCGTGCTCCACTCCGGGCACAACGCGAAGATCTTCAAGCGGGTGCTCGGAACCAGCGGCTGGCTTCGGTGGCGCGAGGCCGACGAGAAGGAGCGGCTCTGGAACCTGATGCCGGCCCACCCGATCCTCGAGGGGATCGGCGACTACGTCGAACTCGAGCGCGAGGAGATGTACGGCGAGCCCTTCGGCATCCCCGAACCCGACGAGACGCTGATGATCAGCTGGTTCCAGGGCGGCGACGTGTTCCGGAGTCTCTGCACCTGGCAACGGGGGCACGGCAAGGTCGTGTACTTCCGCCCCGGCCACGAAACGTATCCGACCTACCACGATCCGCGGATCCTGCGGATCCTGGGGCAGGCGGCTCGCTGGGCGCGCCGACGCATCGAGCGCGACCCCGGCCGGTGCCCGCAGGTCGAGGCGCTCGAGCCCGTCCCCAACCCCACGAAGGAGCACATCCTCTGATGGCCCGCATCACCGGCAAACCCAAGAAGCGTCGCGGCGAGGGCATCGGCGTCGGCCTCGTCGGCGTCGGCGGCATCGCCTGGCTCCATGCCGAGGGCTACCTTCACGCCGGCGCGCGCATCGTCGCGCTCGCCGACGTCGACCCCGAGGTCCTCGCGGTGCGCCAGCGCGAGTGGAACGCCGAGCGGGTCTACCACGACGTCGAATCGCTCGTCGCCGACCCTGAGGTCGAGGCGATCAGCGTCTGCACGCCCAACGCCTTCCACCACCCCGCCACGCTCGCCGCGGCCGACGCCGGCGTCCACGTGCTGTGCGAAAAGCCGCTGTCGCTCAACCTCGAGCTGGCGCAGGAGATGATCGACCGCTGCCGCGAGGCCGGCGTGGTGCTGCAGACCGGGCATCAGCTCCGCAGCGACGGCGCCGCGGCGCAGGCGAAGGCCATGATCGACGCCGGCGAGATCGGCGAGCTCTGCTTCCTGCGCCTGCGGCAGGGGCACGATTGGGGCGGCAAGGGGGTGCGCCCCTCGTTCGCGACGCGCGAAAGCTCGGGCGGCGGGACGCTGCTCGACAACGGTTGTCACATGTTCGACCTGGCGCGGTACTTCGGCGGTCCGGTCGAGTCGGTCACCGCGCAGACGGCGACCCGGGCCTACGACATCGAGCTCGAGGACACCGCGCAGGTGTCGCTGCGCTACGCCTCGGGCGCGCTCGGATCGCTCGAGGTCGCCTGGACGGCGACCGGGTGGGAAGAGGGCTTCTGGATCTACGGCACCGAGGGCTCGCTCGAGTACACGAACCGGCACGGCCCCCCCACGCTGCGGCACAGCTTCCGCGCCTCGCCGGGTACCACCTGGGAGGACACCGACGTGGCCGAGACGCGCTTCGCCGGCCTGCGCCCGCACTTCCGCCACGTGGCGAACTTCCTCGCGGCCATCGAAGGCGAGCGCGAGACGATCTGCTCGGGCGAGGACGGGCTCGAAGCCGTCCGGCTCGTCCTCGCAAGCTACCGAAGCGCCGACGCCGGCGGCGTCCCGACGCCCGTGGGCGCCGCACCGGTGAAGCTCTGATCCTCTAGGGCTGCCGCCCCGGTTGCGACCGCCCCGGCGGGGGGTTCGGGCGCGCTCGGTCGGGTGCGCCGGGGCCGGCGCAGTCCGCTGTCGGGCCCTAGCGTCGGCCCGAGGG
>CBDUCW010000307.1:0-2844 GCA_965365745.1 uncultured Trueperaceae bacterium | reverse complement strand
GCCACCGTCCGCAAGTTCATGGTTGGCTTCGAGATGCTCGGCGAACCGCAACGCGACCTCACCGCAGAGCAGGCGGCCGCCCGCCTGCGGGCCGTGCCCGACACGCACTACCTCGACCGCGACGATCGCGAGGGCTCGTGATGGCCGCCGCTTGCACCGACCCACCACCCCCGACCGGAGGTTCGTGATGGCACCCGACCGCACCGAGCTCGCGGCGTCCTTCGAGGCCCGCTTCGGCGCCCCGCCCGCCCGCATCGTCCGCGCCCCCGGGCGCGTCAACCTGATCGGCGAGCACACCGACTACAACGAGGGCTTCGTGTTCCCGCTGGCGATCGACCGCGAGGTCGTCATCGCCCTCGCGCCGCGCGACGACCGTACGGTGCGCGCCGTGGCGCTCGACGTGGGCCGCCGTGGCGTCGAGGCGAACATCGACCTCGACGCCCTCGAGCGCGGCGACGGCTGGCAGGAGTACCTCAAGGGCACCGCCTGGGCGCTGCAGGAGGCCGGGCACGAACTGCGCGGCTTCGACGCGGTGATTCGTGGCGACGTGCCCCGCGGCGCCGGGCTGTCGAGCTCGGCCGCGCTCGAGCTGGCCGTGGCCCGCGCCTTCCACGCGTCGAGCGGCTTCGACTGGGATCCGCCGGCGATCGCCCGGCTCGCCCAGCGCGCCGAGAACGCCTGGGTCGGCGTGAACTCCGGGATCATGGACCAGCTGATCAGCGCCACCGGCCGCGCCGGGCATGCCGTGCTTATCGACTGCCGCAGCCTCGAGGCGACGCCCGCGCCGCTGCCGCCGGGCACGCGCGTCGTCGTGCTCGACACGGGCACGCGCCGCGGGCTCGTCGGCAGCGCCTACAACGAGCGCCGTGCGCAGTGCGAGGCGGCCGCCGAGGCCTTCGGCGTCCCGGCGCTCCGCGACGTCGGCATCGAGGCCTTGGAAGCCGCGGGGGACGAACTCGAGCCGCTGCCGCGACGCCGCGCCCGCCACGTCGTGACCGAGAACGCCCGCACCCTGGCCGCCTTCGACGCGATGAAGCACGGCGACGCCGCGACGCTCGGCCGCCTGATGGACGCCAGCCACGCGAGCCTCCGCGACGATTTCGAGGTCTCGAGCGACGCCCTCGATGCCATGGTCGACGCGGCGCGCGCCCACCCCGGCTGCCTCGGCGCGCGCATGACCGGCGCCGGCTTCGGCGGTTGCGCGGTGGCGCTGGTCGAGGCCGACGCCGTCGAGGCCTTCGCCGATCGCGTGCCGCAGCGCTACGAGAGCGCCACCGGCAACGACGCGGCGATCTACGTGGTCCGGGCCAGCGACGGGGCCAGCACGGTTTCCTAGCCGGTCGTCCGACGCTCGCGTCCCGGGCCCCGCGACGGCGGCCCGACCCGCCACGCCCCCCTGCTATCGTCGAAGCCCATGGCCCGCGACCTGCCGACCCGAACCCTGCTCCAGAGCGCCCTCGGCCCGCTGCTCGCCACGCTCCTCGACGAAGCGCCCGAGCGCGCCGCCTGGCTCGAGCTCTCCGCCGAGCAGATCCACGAGGCGATCCGCGCGGCGCAGACGCGTTCGAACGAGCGGGGGATGAAGCTCGGCTTCCGCACGCTGCTCAAGCAGCAGCTCGACGACGCCTGCGACCTCGCACCGGCGCCGATGGAGTTCGAGACGCCGTACCTGGGCCACGACGACGTGGCCCGGCGCCCGGCCAGCCGCGCCTGGCGCGACGACCGCGACGCGCGCAAGGCCGAGAGCCGCGCCGAGGAGCGGAAGAAGGAGCTGTGGGAGCAGGCCCGGCGCTTGATGCGCGAGGAGTAGGCCGCAGCGGCCGGTCGACGCGTGCGGCCGACGAGGGCGCCCCCGACCCTGTGGGTTCGGGGGCGGATCGCTGTGCGCCGGTTCGGCGCGAGGCCGACGGCGTGCGGGCGACGAATCGCCCGTCCGGCGGGTCGGCGGCCAGGGCGTCGGGCGCCCCGGCCGCTCGGTCGATCCTCAGTCCAGGGTCGTCAGGCGGAGCCGGTCGATCCAGACCTCGCCGCCGCCGTCGGGGAGCTGCACGTTCCAGCCCCACACCGCGTCGCGGCCGAAGCCGTTGAGCGGCGCGCCCTCGGGCTGCCCGTCGGCACGGGTGAAGACCGCGAAGGGGATCGTCACCTTGACCCACCCGTCGACGCTGTCGACGAAGGTCGCGGCGTAGCGCTCCGAGGTATCCGGCGCGCTCGACACCCGCACGTAGTCGGCGGTCAGCGTCTGCGGGAAGGTGGTGGTCTCGTCGGGGTAGCCCGGCCAGTAGCCGCCCACCGCGACGTTCATCAGCAGGAAGTGCGGGTGATCGAAGGCCCAGCTGCCGCCGCGCGGTAGGTCGTCGGGCGTCATCGTGCTGAAGGGGATGCCGTCGACGTACCAGCGGATCTCGCCGGGCTCCCACTCGATCGCGAAGGTGTGGAACTCGTCCGCGAAGCGCGCGTTGGCGGGCAGGCGGAAGGGGCGCCCGATGCTCGCGCCGCCGGAGTACCCGGGACCGTGGATCGTGCCGTGCACGGTCGACGGCTCGCGGCCGATGTTCTCCATGATGTCGATCTCGCCGCAGTTGGGCCAGTCCACCTCGCCGATGTTCCCTCCCAACGTCCAGAACGCGGGCCAGATGCCCTGACCGAAGGGGATCTTGAGCCGCGCCTCGACCCGCCCGTACGCGAACTCGACCTTGTCCTTGGTGATGAGGCGGGCCGAGGTGTACTCGCAGGGATCGCCGTAGTAGCAGAGCTCGGCGTCGCCACCGGTCTCGAGCACGGTGATCACGAGATTGCCTTCGCCGTCGTGCGCGACGTTCTCGGGCTCGCCGGTGTAGAACT
>CBDUCW010000306.1:0-2848 GCA_965365745.1 uncultured Trueperaceae bacterium | reverse complement strand
CGATCGGATGACGGCGCCGCAGTACGTGCCGGAGACGCTCTCCATCCTGCACCTGCTGCGCGACATGCGCATCCGCAAGAACCACATGGCGATCGTCGTCGACGAGTTCGGCGGCACCGCCGGCGTGATCACGCTCGAGGACATCATCGAGGAGATCACCGGCGAGATCTACGACGAGACCGACGTCGAGGAGGAAGAGGAGATCGTCGAGCTCGCGACGGGGCACTACCGGATCCAGGGGTCGGCGCACCTCGAGGCGGTGGGCGAAGAGTTGCTGCTGGCCTTCGAGGACGAGGGCGAATACGACACGCTCGCCGGGTTCCTGATCGACGAGTTCGGGCGCATCCCCGAGGTGGGCGAGGCGCTCGAGTTCCAGGGCGTGCACTTCGTGGTCGAGGAGGGGGACGAGCGGCGCGTGGTGGCGATCAATGCGACCGTGCTGTCGCCGTTGCAGCGCCCGGGGCACGGCGCCGACGACGAGGCCGAGGACGAGCGCAACGGCGCCGCCCGGGGGGACGCCGACTCGAAGTGACGACGCCGTCTTCGGACGGGGGCGTAGGGCGCCACGGGCCGGAGCTCCGACGCGCCATCGATGCGCTGGCCGCCGCCGAGCGCGTCGCCGTACTCACCGGGGCCGGCGTGTCGGCCGCGAGCGGGCTGGCCACGTTTCGCGGGCCCGACGGCCTGTGGCGCGGGCGCGACCCGACCTCGCTGGCGACGCCCGGTGCGTTCGCGCGCGACCCCGAACTCGTGTGGGCGTTCTACCGCGACCGGCTGGCGGCGCTCGCCCCGGCGGCACCGAACGCCGCGCACCGCGCCCTGGTGCGGCTCGCGTCGACCCGCCGGGTGGACATCGCCACGCAGAACGTCGACGGCCTCCACCAAGCGGCCGGCTCGACGCGCGTGCACGAGCTCCACGGGAGCCTGCGGCGCGCCCGCTGCACCGCCTGCGGTGCGCGCTCGGCGCTGGCGGCGCCGCTGCCCGAGACCCCGCGCGTCCCCGCGTGCCCGCTCTGCGCCGGCCCCCTGCGGCCCGACGTCGTGTGGTTCGGAGAGACCCTGCCGGCGCGCCCCTTCGAACGGGCGATGGAGGCTTTCGCGGGCTGCGACGTCGCCCTCGTCGTGGGAACGTCGGGGGTCGTATTCCCGGCGGCGGGCCTCGCGGATCTCGCGGCGGAGTCCGGGGCCACCCGCATCGAGGTGAACCCCGACGCCTCGTCGCTCGCGGCGGATGCCGACGTGGCGCTGCCACTCCCGGCCGAGGTCGCGCTGCCGCGCATCGTCGCTGCGGTGCTCGGCGCGGGCAGCGCGGTGGCCCAGGGCGCCCGCCCCGACGCCGTCGCGGATGCCGACCCCGAGCCCGGCGCTGATGCCGACGCCGATGCCGACCCCGAACCCGACGCCGATGCCGACGCAGCCGCCACGATCTCCGCCACGGCCGACGGTCCGGGCGACGCGGCCGCGAACGCCGACGCCGACGACCGCGACGCCCCCTGACCCCCATGCGGCGTCCGCTCCCGTCGCTGCGGGTCTACTACGTGCTCGAGGCCGGTCTCGGCTTCTTCTTCGGCGCCTACGCCCTCCTCGCATCGGTGTACCGCATCGAGGTCGTCGGCCTGAGCGCATTCGAACTCGTGCTCGTCGGGACCGTCCTCGAGGCGACCGTGTTCCTGTTCGAGGTCCCGACCGGCGTCGTGGCCGACAGCGTGTCGCGCCGCACCTCGATCGTCGTCGGCGTCGCGCTCGTCGGAGCGGGCTTCCTGCTCGAGGGGCTGGTCCCGTCGCTCCCGGCCGTGCTGGCGGCGCAGGCCCTGTGGGGGCTCGGCTATACCTTCACCAGCGGGGCGATCGAGGCCTGGATCAGCGACGAGGTGGGCGAGGAGCGGGCGAATCGTGCGTTCCTGCGGGCCTCGCAGGTGGGACTCGCCGCCGGGCTCGTGGCGATCCCCGTCGCGACGCTTCTCGGCCGCGAGTCCCTGGCCCTTCCCCTCGTCGTCGCTGGCGCGGGCCACCTCGTCCTCGCAGCGTGGCTCGCGGTGGCGATGGGCGAACGCCCCTTCGCCCGTGCGGCCCCCGGCGAGCGCAACCCGCTGCGGGTCGCGGCCTCGGTCGCGCGCCGCGGTCTCGACCTGGCGCGTCGTCGACCGCTGCTCGGGTCGATCCTCGGCGTCGCCCTGTTCATGGGGGCGGCGTCGGAGGCCTACGACCGGCTCGCACCCGCCAAGCTGTTGCGCGACACGGCCTTTCCGGCGCTCGACAGCGCCGTCGTGTTCGGTTGGCTCGGCGCCGCCAGCGCGATCCTCGGGATCGGCGTGGCCGAGCTGGCCCGACGCCGGGTCGACACCGATCGGGACGCGTCGCTGCTCGGCTGGCTTCTGCCGCTCGCCGTGCTGCAGTCGCTCGCGGTCGCCGCCTTCGGCCTCAGCGGCCGCTTCGATCTCGCGGTGGGGCTGTGGCTCGTCGTGGCGTCGGTGCGCGGCCTGCACGCGCCGCTCTACCGCGCCTGGCTCAACCGTCAGCTCGAGCCCGCGACGCGGGCGACCGCCTTCTCGGCGGCCGGCCAGGCCGACGCGCTCGGCCAGATCGCCGGCGGTCCGCTGCTCGGGCTGGTCGCCAGCGCCGCCGGGCTGCCGGCGGTGTTCGTGCTGTCCGCGGCGGTCCTCGCACCGGCCATCCTGCTCTACGTGCGGGCGCTCCGCACGAGCGGGTGATCGCGCGCGGCGCCGACTCGTCGCGGCCCCCCATCCCTGTCCCACGGCTTCGAGAGGGGGGGCGCGCGCGGCGTGCGCGAACTGTCGGGCGTGTCGCCCCTTCGACTTCGACGCCCGTGACCGGCGGGATACAGTTG
>CBDUCW010000305.1:0-2863 GCA_965365745.1 uncultured Trueperaceae bacterium | reverse complement strand
AGCGCCGACCAGCGCTCCAGGAACCCCTCGAAGCTGTCGAGGTGGATGCCGGTGTAGCCGAAGGCCTCGCAGGCCTCGATGTTCGCTTCGCTGTCGTCGACGAAGACCGTTTGTTCGGGCGGAACCTCGAGCGCGGCGGTCAGCGCTTCGTAGGCGCGCGGGTCGGGCTTGCGCACGCCGATCTCGTTCGAGAAGACGAAGCGTTCGATGCGCGACATGCGGACGTCGTCGCGCACCCGGTCGCAGAGCACCGGCACGTTGTTCGACAGCATGCCCACCGTGTAGGTGTCGGGGATGGAGCCGAGCACGCTGTACATGGCGGTGCGCTCGCGCACGGCGCCGAGGAAGGCGTCGCGGAAGGCGTCGAAGCCGGCCTCGAGGCCGCTCTCGGCCAGGAAGCGACGGTGGAACTCCTCGAGCTCGAAGTCCCCGACCTCGAAGGGCGCCATCAGCGGGAAGTAGGTGGCCGAGACGGTCTCGACGTCGGTGTCGAACAGATCGGCCAGCGCGACGACGGCGCTGCTGTCGAAGGTTCCCTCGGTGAAGATGCCGCCCCAGTCGAAGGCGATGGCGGAGATGGTCGGTCGGGACATGGTGGGCTCCCAGCTCAGGCGGGCGACGACGTGGGAGCGTCGCGCGCGCTTGGGTCGGTCGAGGGCACCGCGGATGGCGCCGGGGTCGAGGCGGTCGACGTCGCCCCGTCGGAACGGCGGCTCGGGCCGGTTGCGACGGGGGCGAGCGCCGGATCGTCGCGCTCGGGCGAACGCGGCCCGCGGGTGTCGTCGCGGTACCAGCGGAAGAACACGATGGTGAAGGGAACCAGCATCGCCACGAAGCCGCCGACCTTCATGACCAGGCCGCCGAGCGTCTGATCCTGGATGGCGCTGAGGCCGAGATTCCAGGGCGCTGCGGCGTACGTGGGATAGAACACCGAGTCGCCGAAGGTCAGCAGCGCCGAGACCGGAAGCTGCGCGATCGGGATCACGAAGATGTAGACGAGCTGCACCAGGTAGCTCGGCCGCGGCAGCTCGGGCAGCGGGCTCATCAGCGGCCACCACAGCAGCAGCGCCAGCGCCAGGAAGGCGATGTGCTCGGCGTGGTGGAGGGTGGCGTTCTGCAGCGCTCCCTCGTAGATCGCCGGGAAGTGCCAGGCCGAGAAGGCCACGTTGAACACGATCAGGGCGACGAGCGGTCGCGTGAGCAGCCGGGCCAGGGGCCGAACCGCGCGGTTCAGCAGCAGCGGCCGGAGCACCCAGGTCGGGGTGCCGTGGATCAGCATCGGTGCCGCGAGGTAGCTGAGGCCGATGTGCTGCCCCATGTGGGCCGTGAACGAGTAGCGCTCGGCGAGGTCGTGGAGCGGCGAACCCTCGAGCAGGTAGAGCAGCACGATGCCGCCGTAGAACCACAGCGCCTTGCCCGTTGGGTACGGCTCGCCCGGCGCGAAGCGCGAGCGGAGCGGCCCCGTCACCAACGCGTAGGCCGTGACGAGCGCGACGAGCGACCCGATCAGCACCGGGTCGAGCTGCCACTCGAGCCGGATCGTCAGGCTTCCGATCGAGACGTTCATGGGGGCCATCCTAACGATCGGCCGGGCGCGGGGCCCGGCCGAGCATTACCGTGCGAGGGGTTGGGACGAGGCGGGGCTCAGGGCAGCTCGAGCGCTTGCCGGAGGCCGAGCACGTCGGCGGGGCTGAGGCCCTGCCCGCGGGCGGCGGCGACTTCGTCGGCCGTGATCGGCGTGTAGTCGTCGGGCAGCAGGTCGACGTTGCCCCATGCCACCAGTTCGTGGTTCAGCACCGCGGCGATCTGCTCGTTCGGCAGCTGCGCCCACGGGGGCATGACGCCGTTGTAGGTCCTGCCGTCCACCTCGATCTGGCCCTGGAGGCCGTACAGGAGGGTGGCGATCAGGTACGCGCGGCCTCCCTCGGCGGCCACCAGGACGGGCATGTTCCCCGCCAGCGGCGGGAACACGCCGGGGAGACCCTGGCCTTGCGCTTGGTGGCAGCCGACGCAGTTCGCGTAGCCCTGCTCGCCGAGCGCGGCGTCGAAGTCCATCGGGCCGGCGGCCTGGGCCGCGGGCTCGGAGGGGGCGGCGTCGGCCGCGCCGGAGTCGCTGGCGCCGCCGTCCACGGCGTCCGTCGCCGTGGAGGCGCTGGCGGTGTCGAACAGCGCCGGCGCGGGTGCGACCGGAGCTTCGACGGTCGGGGCGGCCGGAAGGGTCAGTGAAACGCGCTGGTTCTTGGGCCGCGGCGTTGCGAGCACCGTGTCGAGGGCGCGCGAGTAGCCGTCGCTCTCGATGAGGGCCGCGTCTTCCTCGCTGAGGCCTGCGCCGTGTCCGCCGTATGCGTCCTCGGCCTCGGCCCCGGCGTGTGCCCCCGGATCTCCGTAGGCGCTCGGCGAGAGCAGGCCGACCTGCGCCCGCACCTGGTTCAGGCTGGCGGGCGCGACGAAGAGAACGCCCAGCACGACGAAGGTGCCGAGGGCGATGACCATCCCGCTTCCGAAGAAGCCGCTGTAGGTGGCCTCGTCGTCCTTGAGGTGCATGAAGAACCAGATGACGAACAGGAACTTGATGAGCGACATGACCAACAGCGACGTGAGGATCGCGCCGGCCGAGAGCCAGCCGATGTCGTATTCCACGAGCGCGAACTCGAGGTACGTGATGACCGCGAGGATGATCGCGACCGTGACGTAGGTCGTGACGGCGCTTTCGTGGGAGGAGTCGTCGTGCGACATGGGTCCAACCGCCTCAGATGTATTCGACGAGGTAGATCATGGTGAAGATCACGATCCACACGATGTCGACGAAGTGCCAGTAGAGACCGGCGACCTCGAGGTAGGTGGCGTCCTTCGCGCGCATCGG
>CBDUCW010000304.1:0-2930 GCA_965365745.1 uncultured Trueperaceae bacterium | reverse complement strand
TGTAATGTATTTCCCCTGAGGGCTTTGAGCAGGACCGCGATTAATCCCTGTTCCTGTGACCTGCCAATGAATCTTTCGACCTCCTTTTGATATTCTGGAGCTCGGGGGTCGCTCACCTCGTGCTCGCGGTCGACCGATGGCCCACCGCCCGGCGCCGCCCCGGCCCGAGCCGCTCCGGCCCCGGGCCCGTCGGGAGCTTCGGCACCCAACCGTTCGGCCAGCGCCTCGGCCATCCCGCCCGGGTGCAGCGACCGGTAGTGCGCGGTCAGGCGGAAGCGTTCGCGGCGATCGCGCACCGGCGCTACGGCTTCGCCGAGATCGCGCTGCGCGGCCGGGATCGCGACGCGATCGGCCAGCTCGCGGCGCCCGGGGAGGGGCTCGAGGTCGAGCTCCTCGAGCACGTGGCGGACCAGCGTCGTCTTGCCGACCCCGGTGAGCCCCACGAGCACGAGCAACCCGTCCCCGCGCTCGGGCGCGGTCATCCGTGGGCGAAGGCCTCGGTCAGGCGCCGCCCCGCTTCGTCGAGCGACGCTTCGTTCTTGCAGAAGGCGAGGCGGACCCACGGCGCGGCGAGGTGGCGGTGGTCGGGCAGGTAGAAGGCCGACGGCGGGATCGCCCCGACGCCGGCGCGTTCGGGGAGGGCGCGGCACAGGGCGACGTCGTCGGCGTAGCCCAGGGCGGTGTGGTCGGCGAGAACGAAGTAGCCCCCGTCGGCGCGGGTCGGCAGGAGCGGGGTGCGCTCGAGCGCGGCCAGCAGTCGGTCGCGCCGCGCCGCGAAGGTGCGCGCGAGGTCGCGGTAGTAGGCGTCGTCGTCGGCCCGTGCCGCGCGCAGCGTGGCGACCGCGGCCTGCTGCAGCGGCATCGCCACCGCGAAGGGGATCCACTGGTGTGCCATGCGCAGCGCGTCGACGAGCCCGGCCGGGCCCACCGCCCAACCGAGTTTCCAGCCGGTGGCCGAGAAGGTCTTCCCGAAGCTCGAGATCGTCAGCGTCCGCTCGAAGGCGCCGGGGCGCGACGCGACCCGCACGTGCGGCGCGAAGGCGATGTGTTCGTAGACCTCGTCGGCGACGATCACCGCGTCGTGCCGCGCGGCGGCCGCGACGATCGCATCGAGCTCGTCGGGCGAGAAGATCGTCCCCGTCGGATTGTGAGGGGTGTTCACGAAAATGACGCGTGTTGCATCGGTGACCGCGGCGTCGAGATCGGCGCGGTCGAAACTCCAGCGGCCGTCGCCGTCGGGCTGGAGCGGGATCGCCACCGGCCGACCGCCGGCCATCGCGACGTCGGCGGGGTAGGCGTCGTAGAAGGGCTCGAACAACACCACCTCGTCGCCGGGCTCGAGCAGCGCCTGCATGGCCGCGAACAGCGCCTCGGTCGCTCCGACGGTGACCTGCACGTTCGCGAGCGGATCGAGCTCGCGGCCGAGCCAGCGCCCCTGGTCGAAGGCGATCTCGTCGCGCAGCGCGGGGACGCCGGGCAGCGGCGCGTACTGCTGGGGACCGTCGGCCGCCGCGCGCAGGGCCTCCGTGACGAAGGCCGGCGGGTCGAAGTCGGGGAAGCCCTGGCCCAGATCGATCGCGCCGGCCGCTCGGGCAAGGCGCGAGTAGACGGCGAAGACCGTCTCCTCGAAGCCCACCACGCGCTCGGCGTGCGGGCGGTCGAGCGAACGACGGCGAGTGTTCACGGGCGTCCCGTGCGCCGGGCCGGGCGTCAGCCGGCCGCGGCCGGCGCAGCGACCGCGGCGACGGCTGCGCTGGTGAAGGCCGACGTGCCGCGCGAGCCGCCGAGGTCGCGCGTCGGGTCGTCGCCCAGCACGGTGCGCACGGCCGCTTCGAGGGTGGCGGCGGCAGCGGGCTGGTCGAGCCCGTGGCGCAGCATCATCGCGGCCGAGAGCATGGTGCCGACCGGATTCGCGCTGTCGGTGCCGGCGATGTCGGGCGCGCTCCCGTGCACCGGCTCGAACAGGCCGACCGAGCCGCCGAGCGATGCCGACGGCAGCAGGCCGAGCGAGCCGGGGATGACCGCGGCGAGGTCCGAGAGGATGTCACCGAACAGGTTGCCGGTCACGACCGTGTCGAACTGCTTCGGGTCGCGCGCGATCTGCATCGCCGCGTTGTCGACGTAGAGGTGTTCGAGCGTGATCTGCGGGAACGCGCTCTCGTGCACGCCCACCACGACGTCGCGCCAGAACTGGCTGACGTCGAGCACGTTCGCCTTGTCGACGCTGGTGACCTTGCCGCTGCGCAGCTCGGCCGCTTCGAAGGCGGTGCGCGCGATGCGCTCGACCTCGTGCCGCTCGTAGACCATGGTCGAGACGCCGCGGTCGCGCTCGTTGGCGCTGGGCTTGCCGAAGTAGATCCCGCCGGTGAGCTCGCGCAGGATCAGCAGGTCGGTGCCTTCGGCGACCTCGGGGCGCAGCGGGCTGAGGTGCTCGAGCCCGGGGAAGACCGTGACGGGGCGCAGGTTCGCGTACACGCCGAGGTGCGCGCGGAGCTGCAGGATGCCGGTTTCGACGCGCTGCTCGCGCGGCAGGCGGTTCCACGGATGATCCTGCGGGCCGCCGGCGGCGCCCATGAGCACCGCATCGGCTGCGCTGGCGCCCTGCCGCGTGACCTCGGGCAGGGGCACGCCGTGCTCCTCGATCGCCGCGCCGCCGAAGGGGAGGCGCTGGTACTCGAAGGCGAGGTCGTGGCGGGACGCGACGGCGTCGAGCAGTTCGACGGTCGCGTCGACCACCTCGGGCCCGATGAAGTCGCCGGGCAGCAGGGCGATGCGGTAGCTGGCGGTGGGCATGGGGTCCTCCGGGAGGGGACGAACGTCGGGGCAGTGGGGGTGGTTCGGCGGGCCCGCGACCGGAGCCGCGGGGCGCGGCGCGCGGACGCCGCCGGGGGGGGACTCAGGCGCGGTAGCCGCGTTCGGACGTGCGGGCG
>CBDUCW010000303.1:0-2934 GCA_965365745.1 uncultured Trueperaceae bacterium | reverse complement strand
GCCGGCTGGATCGACGAAGCGCTCGGCTTCGTGGCTACGCTGCCGCCGCGCTGACGAAGGCCCCGCACGGGCCGGCCCCTCCGCTGCGGCGCAGGGCGGCGGGCCGCGTCGGCTCGACCCGACGGCCGTGGTGGGCCGGCGGCGCCCGCGACCTCGATGCACGCGCGGCGGCGGCCGGGCTAGGCTTATGCGCGATGCCACGCCTTGCCCCTGCCGCTCGTCGCTCGATCCTCGTGGCGGTCGCCGCCCTGCTCGCTCTCCTCCTGGCTGGGCCGGCGACGGCGCAGGAAACGACCCTGCGGCTGCACCACTTCCTGGCCGAGTCGTCGCCCGTCCACGCCGGCTACTTGGCACCGTGGGCCGAGCGCGTCGAGACGGAGTCGGGGGGGCGGATACGCATCGAGATCTACCCGTCGATGCAGCTCGGGGGCGCGCCGCCGAGCCTGATCGATCAGGTGGAGGACGGCGTCGTCGACCTCGTCTGGACCCTGCCCGGCTACACCCCGGGCCGCTTCCCGATCACCGAGGTCTTCGAGCTCCCCTTCCTGGCCGGGAGCGGGGCAACGGCGTCCGTCGCGCTCTGCGAATTCGCCTCCGAGGCGCTCCAGGATGAGTATGCCGACGTCCGCCTCATCGCCCTGCACACGTCGGGCCCGGGGCTCTTCCACGTGCGGGGGGACCCGATCCGCTCGCTCGAGGACCTGCGTGGCATGCAGATTCGCGGCCCGAGCCGAACGACCACGGATGCGCTCGCCGAGCTGGGCGCCGAGCCGATCGGGATGCCGGTGCCACAGGTGCCCGAGGCGCTCTCGCGCGGCGTCGTCGACGGCGCCCTCCTGCCGTGGGAGGTCACCGCGCCGCTCCGGGTGCCCGAACTCGTCGACAGCCACACGGGCTTCGCGGGGCCGCGAGGGTTCTACGTGTCGACCTTCCTGTTCGCGATGAATCCCGGCAGTTACACGGCGCTCCCGGACGACCTCCGGGCCGTGATCGACGCCAACTCGATGGCGAGCGGGTGCGACGAGGCCCGCATCGCCGGCGCCAACGAGGACGCCTACGACCTTCGTGGCCGCGACCTCGCCGTCGCCGAAGGCAACGAGATCGTGACGATCCCCGAGGCCGAGGTGCCGCGTTGGATCGATGCGCTGCAACCGGTCGTCGACCGCTGGGTCGCGGACATGGACGCGCGCGGGTTCGACGGGGCGGCCCTGCTGGCGCGGGCCCGCGCGTTGATCGCCCTCGCGGAGGCGGCCGACTGACCTTGGAACGCGGGGCCGGGACGCCGCAGCCCCTGCGGGTGCGCGTCGAGCGCGTCCTGCTTCGCATCAGCGAGGCGATCGCGCTCGTCGGGGGCGCGCTGCTGGCCGTGATCGCGGGCGTCACCGTCTACAGCATCGTGGGGCGCGCGATCGGAGACGTGCCTCTGCTGTCGTGGTGGAGTCCCGTCCGTGGCGACTTCGAGCTGGTCGAGATGGGCACCGCCATCGCGATCTGCGCCTTCCTGCCGTACACCCAGCTGAAGCGCGGCAACGTGCTGGTCGACGTGGTCACCTCGGGCGCCTCGCCGCGCGCCAAGGCGGGGATGGCCGTCGTCGCCAACGCGCTCTACGCGGCGATGGCGATCCTCTTCACCGCGCGGATGATCGCCGGAGGTCTCGATCTCTACACGGCGACGTTCACGCAGACGACGATGCTGCTGCGCATCCCGGTGTGGTGGGGCTACCTGCCCACGTCGATCTTCCTGGTGTGCCTGTCGGGGGTCGCGCTGTACTCGGTGTGGCGCAGCGTCGACGAGGCGCTGGGCCGCGGGGAGCCGGCGGAGCCGTGAGCGGCATCGAGTTGGGCATCCTCGCCCTGGTCGCCCTGTTGGGGTTGCTGGCCCTGCGCGTCCCGATCGGCGTGGCGATGCTCGCCGTCGGCTTGGCCGGCTACGCCTACCTCGCGGGCTGGGCACCGGTGCTCAACGCGCTCAAGGGGCTCGTCTACGACACGTACGCGAGCTACACCTTCTCGATCGTGCCGCTGTTCCTGCTGATGGGCGAGTTCGCGTCGCAGGCGGGGCTCAGCCAGTCGCTGTTCCGATCGGCGAACACCTGGCTCGGCCACCGGCGCGGCGGCGTGGCCATGGCGACGATCGGGGCCAGCGCCGGGTTCGGCGCGATCGCCGGGTCCTCGCTGGCGACCGCCGCGACCATGGGGAAGGTCGCGCTGCCCGAGATGCGCAAGTACGGCTACTCGGGCGCGTTGGCCACCGGCTCGATCGCCGCCGGCGGCACCCTGGGGATCCTGATCCCGCCGTCGATCGTGCTCGTGATCTACGCCATCCTCACCGAGCAGAACATCGCCAAACTGTTCGCGGCGGCGTTCATCCCCGGGTTCCTGGCCGCGCTCGGCTACGTGCTCGCGATCGTCGTCTCGGTACGCCTGCGGCCGGGCGAGAGCCGGACGGGCGAACGGGCCGGCTACCGCCAGCGCCTGCGCGACCTCGCGCGGGTGTGGCCCGTGCTCGTGATCTTCCTGCTGGTCATCGGCGGCATCTACAGCGGGATCTTCACGCCGACCGAAGCTGCCGCCGTGGGAGCGATCAGCACCGGCGTGCTGGCCTTCGTGCGCGGCGCGTTGACCTGGTCGGTGCTGCGCGACAGCCTGCTCAACACGGCGATCACCACCGGCATGATCTTCCTGATCGTGCTCGGCGCCGACCTGATCAACATCTTCCTGGCGCTCACCCGCCTGCCGCAGAACGTCGCCGCCCGCATCGGCGACTGGCAGGTGGCGCCGATCCTGATCCTGGCCGCGATCCTGCTGCTCTACCTGCTGCTCGGCATGGTGATGGACAGCCTGAGCATGATCCTGCTCACCACCCCGATCTTCTTCCCGGTGATCCTGCAGCTCGACTTCGGGCTTCCGCCGGACGAGCTGGCGATCTGGTTC
>CBDUCW010000302.1:0-2959 GCA_965365745.1 uncultured Trueperaceae bacterium | reverse complement strand
GTCGAGTGCCGCGGCGAGCGGCGCGAAGCCGGTCCCGCTCGTCGGGGATCCGTGGAGGAAGAGGAGCGGCTCGCCCTGGCCGAGCTCCTGGACACGGACCGACGTGCCCACCGTCGCGAGGGCGACGGTGCGCTCGGTGGGGTGGACTCCGTAGTGGCTCCAGAGCTCGCGTTCGGCGGTTCGGTACTCGGATTCCGGCATGAGGGTACCTGCCCTTCGTAAGGAGTGGCAGTAACTATGTCATGCCGACAGTCTTACTGTCACGTTGAGCGCCGGGCCACCGTCTTCGCAGGCGCACATCACCACCATGTGCCCTCTCCCTCGTGACGCGGAGATCGCGCCGGTCGATTCGACCGGCGCGATCCTGGTTCGAGGCGAAGCGGCCGGACCCACGAGCGTTCCTGCCTAGGCTTCGCACCCGGCCTCGTGGCCGCGCCCCGTCATCGTGTTGGTGCGCGGCACCGGAGCCCCAAGGACGCCGCGAAGCGTCGATACGGCGTTGCGGATCCACCGACCGGTCCCTTGCGAGGCGTTCCCGTTCCGCTTCGCGGCCCGGATCGCACTGCGCTCCCGCAGCAGGTCTCGTTGGTGCTCGTAGGCGAACTTCTCGATCGAGTACAGGTTGTGCATGTCCGACTCCTTTCGGTGATCCAAGTTCACTCCAGAAGGGGCTCGCGCGGGTCACCGTTGGCGTGACAGCCACCGTTACCGCGAGTGCTACAGTTCTGCCATCGCCGTCACAGACGCACACGAGAAGGGCCGTCGATGAACAACGATCTCCCGAGCAGCGATTCGGTGTTCGGGATCTGGCTCAAACGAAGGCGAACGGCCTCGGCGCTCACGCAGAGCGACTTGGCCGAGGCGGCGGGCTGCTCGGCGGCGATGATCCGAAAGCTCGAAGCGGACGAACGCCGGCCGTCCGAGGAGCTCGCCCTGGCGCTCGGACGGGCGCTCGGGGTTGCCGAGGACGAGCTCGAGCTCTTCACCGCGTTCGCGCGCGGAGGGTGGGCGGACGATCCGCCGGCGTCGGTGGTGCCGCACGACGAGCGGCCGTGGCTCGCCGCCATCCCGAACCCCGCGGAGGGCGACGCGGCAGAAGCGCCCTCGGGCATCGACATCGGGACCCGTGAACTCGAACTCGCTCCGCCCGAGGCGGTGGCAGGATCCGCGCGCGTCGCATTCGTACGCGGGGAGGCAGGGCAAGGCAAGACCGCGCTGCTCCACGGCTTCGCGCGTCGGGCGCGGCAACGCACCCCAGGAATCCGCGTCGCGTGGGGAATCTGCGACGCCTACACCGGCGCCGGAGACCCGTATCGCCCGTTCCGCGACGTTCTCACGTCGCTGGCCGCCTCGGCCCCCGAGGTGCGCGCGTCGGTCGCCGGGTCGGCCCTTGGCCCCTTCCTTCTCGGCGCCGAGGCATCCACGTCGCCGGGGTCGAGCGGCCCTGCCGGCGAGGCCCTCGCCGGGTCGGGGCGGCACGTGGATTCGGCGCCGGGCTCGGGACTCGGGGCGCCGCCCGACCGAACGCCCTTGAACGCGTCGGCGGTGCGACGCAGCTACGTCGAGACGCTCGCGCGCCTAGCGCGCCGCGGCCCGCTCCTGCTCGTGCTGGACGATCTCCAGTGGATCGACCGCGCCTCGTGCGATCTGCTGCTCGACCTCGGCCGGCTCCTCGGCTCGACGCCGGTGTTCGTGCTCGGCAGCTTCCGCGGCTCCGACGTGGACGCCGGTCGCGCCGGCACCCGCCATCCGCTCGCGCAGATCGTCAACGAACTGCGTCGGCTCGAGGGCGACGTCGTGCTGCCGCTCGATCGAGCCGAAGACCGCGCCTTCGTCGACGCCTACCTCGACGCCGAACCCAATCGCTTCGACGCGTCGTTCCGAGAGGCGCTGCACGCGCAGACGGGCGGCCTGCCGCTCTTCACGGTGGAGCTGCTCCGCGCGATGCGCGACCAGGGCGAGATCGTTCGAAACGACCGAGGCGAATGGACGGTCGACGCCGACGTTCGCTGGGCCGCGATCCCCGATCGCGTCGACGGCGTGATCCGCGAACGCATCGAGCGCCTGCCGCCCGATTTGCGTCGCTGGCTCGACGTCGCGGCCGTGCAGGGCGAAGAGTTCACCGTCGAGGTGATGGCCCGCGCCCTGGGCGTACCGGAGCGCGACGTCGCCCTCGCGCTGAGCGCCGAGCTGAGCCGCACGCACCGCCTCGTTCGGGCCGTGGGCGTGGGGTGGCGCGGCGGCGCACGCGTGTCGACCTACCGGTTCGGGCACAACCTCATCCAGCGTGCCATCTACGACGGCCTCGACGACGTCGAGCGAGCCCACCTCCACGGAGCCGTCGCCGATGCGATGAGCGAACTGCACGCGGACGACCTGGAGTTCGTCGCGCTGGACCTGGCCCGCCACTTCGCGCTCGCCGGCGACCGCGAGCAGGCGGCGGTCCATGCGCGCACCGCGGGGAGGGCATCCAAGCGCAGCGGGGCGCTCGTCGAGGCCACGACCCACTTTCGGTCCGCCCTCGAAGCGTGGCCCCGGCGCGGCGACTCGTTCTACGCCGCCACGCAACGAGAGCTGGCCGAGTGCCTCCGGCATCGGGGCAGGCTCGAGGAGGCCATCGCCAACCATTCGGAGGCGTTCGAGGCGTACGTTCGCCTCGGCGAGACCGAGGCCGCCGGGGCGTGCCAGCGCGACATCGGCCGAATCTACTGGGAGATGGGCGATCGCGCATCCTCGCTGCCCCACTACCAACGATCGATCGAACTCCTGGAGGCGCACCCGGACAGCGTCGAGTACGCGCGCTCCCTCAGCTCCATGTCGCAGATGCACATGCTCGCAGGCGAGAACGAAGCCGCGCTCGACGTCGGCAACCGCGCCCTCGCCGCCGCCCGACGCCTCGGCGCGCGGGACGTCGAGGCGCACGTTCTCACGAACATCGGCACCTCGATGACGCACATGG
>CBDUCW010000301.1:0-2971 GCA_965365745.1 uncultured Trueperaceae bacterium | reverse complement strand
TTTTCTGTTATTGCGGCCTGTCCCCCGAGTCCCGGCTGCTGGTGCCGTTCCAGGTGTCCGCCAAGAGCCTTGCACGCGGGTTGTTTATCGCCGAGGGGGTGCTGCTGGCCCGCGCCTACGGCCTGTTCTCGGGCTTCGGCATCGTGATGGCGCTGAGCGCGGTGCTGCTGATCGCGCTGAGCTACCGGCCCGCGCGCGGGTGGTGGGTGTGGTGCCAGTGGACGTTCGGGTTCCTCGACGCGACGCGCGACCTCGAGCTGCGCGCCGGCGCTTCGGGGCGCCGCGGAGCCGAGTCGCGCTGACGCGCGCGGGCCCCGCCCCGCGGACCGGCCCCGGCTATCATGGCGCGATGCTCCCACGAGCGCGGATCCGCGGCGCCACGGCCCGCTCCGCCGCCCCCTCCTGCACCGAACACCTCGACCCGGCGCGGTCCACGGCACCCGGCTGACCGGCGCCGCGGCCGTGGGGACGTTCCTTTGGCTGGGGGAGGACCTCGGAACGCTCGGCCGCGTGTCGCTGGCGACCCTCGCGGCAGGCATCGCCTGGACGTCGCTGAACTACCTGGCCGGCGCCGTTCGCCTGTGGCTGCTGACGCGACGGACGGCGGCGCGCATCGGCATCTGGCGCTGCGCGCGCGCCCACGCCCTGGGCCTGTTCAGCGCTGCGGTGACACCCAGCGGCAGCGGGCAGGCCCCGGCGATCGTGCTCGCCCTCGTCGGCGACGGCGTCCCGCACCCGAACGCCTGGGCGATCGTCGTGCGCATCTGGTCGCTGGACCTCACCTTCCTCGCCTGGGCGGTCCCGGGCGCGGCCATCGTGCTCGGCAGCGCCGGCCTCCCCTTCGACGTCTCCCCCTGGCTCGCCGGCGCCGCGGGGCTCGCGCTCCTGACGGTGGCGATCCTGCTGCGCACGAACCTCGGCGCGCTGCGCCGGGTGGCGCTGCTGGTGACGGCGGCGCGGCCGATGCGGCGCTTCCGGCGCCGCAGCGTCCGCTTCCTCGCTCGGCTCGAGCGGGCGAACCGGATGGCGTCGGGCAACACCCTGCCGATGCGCGTCGGCCTGCACGCGTCGACGATCGCGGTGTACGCCGGCACCTACGTCACCTTCGACGTGATCGCCGGCGGACTCGGCAGCGAGGCCAGCTTCGCGGTCACGATCGCGGCGGTGCTGCTCCCCACCATCGCGAGCTTCGTGATCCCGACGCCGGGCGGGAGCGGCTTCATCGAAGTCGCCGCGGCCACCGTGGCCCGCGAACAGCTGTCGGGCGGAGCGGTCGCCACGGCGGTGCTCGTGTGGCGACTGCTGACCCACTACTCGCGCTTCGTGGTGGGCGCCGCCCTGGGTGGCCCGATGCTCGTGCGCGCGGCCGAGGCGCTCGGCGGCGACCGCGCGGAGGACGTGCCGCCCGCGGACGCGAGCGCGCCGCCGGGGGATCCGCAGGGCCCGGCGGCGTCGACGGGGCCGAACGGCGCGGCAGCCTCGACGCGGACGGAAGCGACACGCGCGCCGGGCCCGTCGGACGCGAAGGGCGCGAAGAGCCGACCTGACATCTGATTCATTCGTCATGTTCGGATGGATCGTCCGTCGCCCGCGCACCCACATCCAATCGACACACGAGCTTCATCCGACCCGCACGGGCGGCCCGAAGGATCGGGCATGCCCGGTGCTATCCTGCCCTCGATGGCGCTCATCCTGGTCGTCGAGGACGACCGCGACATCGCCGACACGCTCGAGCTGTACCTTCGCAACGAAGGGCACCGCACCGAGCGCGCGGCCGACGGTCGGCGCGCGCTCGAGCTGTGGCGCGCCGCCCGCCCCGACCTCGTGCTGCTCGACCTCGGCCTCCCCGAGCTCGGCGGGCTCGAGGTCCTCAAGCGCATCCGCCGCGAGTCGTCGATCCCCGTCATTGCCGTCACCGCACGCACCGAAGACGTCGACGAGCTGCTCGGCCTCGAGCTGGGCGCCGACGACTACGTGCGCAAGCCGTTCAGCCCGCGCACCCTGATGGCCCGCATCCGCGCCGTCCTGCGCCGCAGCGGCGACGCGGACGACGACGTGGCTCGCGAGCCGGTCGCCCGAATCGGTCGCCTCGAGGTCGACGCCTGGGCCGTCGAGGCCCGCATCGACGGCCGCCCGGTCGACCTGACCCCGACCGAGTTCCGGCTGCTCGAGACGCTGGCCGCGGCCCCGGGGAAGGCGATGCGCCGCGACGAGCTGCAGGCGCAGGCGATGCCCGAGTCCGATGCGCTCGAGCGCGCGGTCGACGTCCACCTCAAGAACCTGCGGCACAAGCTGGCCGCGTACGCCGCCGACGACCTCATCGAAACCGTCCGCGGCGTGGGCTACCGCCTGCGCGCCGAGGGAGCCGCGTGAACCGCCTCGTCACCCGCCTGGCGGTGGCGATGCTCGCGGTCGCGGCGATCTCGCTGACGATCGCCACGATCGGCCAGAACGTCGCAGCCGTGCAGATCTTTCAGTCGCTTCCGAGCACCGTGCGCGACATGATCGAGCGCCGGCCCCTCCTGGCGCCCGCGCCCGGCATGCGCGATCCCGCGGGCATGCGCGAACGACGCACCGCCGAGCTCCTGGCCCAGTCGACGCGCAACGCGCTGCGGAGCTTCTACGACGAGCTGCGCCGGGTGCAGCAGCGGTCGACCGTCGTGGCGCTGGCGGTCGCGGCCTTGCTCTGCGCCCTCCTGGCGGTGCTTCTCGCCCGGGGCATCGCCGCGCCGATCGAGCGCGTCTCGCGGGCCGCGACGCGGATGGCGGCCGGCGACCTCGGCGCGCGGGTCGGCGACGACGGCGATCGCGGCCCGCGCGAAACCCGGGCGCTGGCGCGGAACTTCGATCGGATGGCCGAGGCGCTCGAAGGGAGCGAGACCGAGACCAGCGCGACGACGGGTGAAGCGGCAACGACGTCGACGACGCCGCGCCTCAGGCCGAGGAGCGCATCACTGAGCTCCAGCGGAAC
>CBDUCW010000300.1:0-2991 GCA_965365745.1 uncultured Trueperaceae bacterium | reverse complement strand
GCCGGGCTCGCCAGGGGCGTGTTCTCCGTCTGCAGCGTCCACGAGATGAACGCCGAGAAGCCGTTCCCGTAGCGCGCCAGCGCCCGATCCTGTTGGTCGCGGATCCGCAGCAGGCTCGCGATCCGCTGCTCCGGCGTCTCGCCGAAGCCGATCACCATGGTCGCGGTCGTGTAGAGGCCCAGCGACTGCGCCTCGTCCATGATCGCGATCCACTCGTCCGCCGAGATCCGCGCCGGCGAGATGTGCTTGGCGTGGCGCACCTCGTCGACGAGCATCTCGCCCCCGCCGCCGGGCAGGCCGTCGAGTCCCGCCGCCTGCAGGTCGACGAGGACGGCGCGACTCGAGCGGTCGGTGAGCTTGGCGAGGCCCTTGATCTCCTCGGGGCTGAAGGCCTCCACGCGGATGCCGGGGTGCTCGCGCTTCAGGTGCTCGAGCAGGCCCGTGTACCAGGAGAACGGCAGCGTGGGGTGCACGCCGACCGCCTCGAGTTCGCGCACCTTCGCCGAGATCTCGTCGTACTCGAGCACGTAGGCGTCGGCCTGGCGCCGCGTCCGGTAGAAGCCGCAGAAGCTGCACCCGATCGTGCACACGTTCGAGTAGTTGATGTTGCGGTCGATCAGGTAGCTCACCCGCGACGGATCGGTGCGTGCGAGGCGCACGGCGTGCGCGGCGCCCGCGAGGTCGAACAGCGGGACGTCGTAGAGCGCCCGCCCCTGCGTCGGCGTGAGGCGGTCGCCGCGAGCCGCGGCTGCGAGCAGCGCGTCGCGGTCGAGGGAGGGGCCCGCGGGCGGCGCCGCGGCGCCCTCGGGGGGAGCGGTCGTGAGGCGATCGGACATGGTGCGAATCTAGCACCGCTGGCCTGCCTGCAACGTCGTTCTGGGCGTGATTCTCGGGTCGCATCGCGGGGGATCGAGCCGCTGCCGGCGCCGGATGTGTACATCCGGCCCGCGCTGGGTACAATAGGTGGGTGACCCCTCCCCTCTCCCCGGCGTCGTCTCCGTGGCGCCCCCTGGTCGAGCGGGTGCGCGAGCGCGTCGGCGACCAGCGCGAAGACGGCAACGTCGTCGGAAGCATCAACTGGCTTCGGGCGCAGATGGCGGCGCGCGGCGCGAATCCCAACGTCGTTCGCAACATCATCTACCGCGACAAGGGAACCGTCGTCGACAAGCGCGCCCTCTACGACATCCTGCGCGACCTGTGCCGCGATCGGGACCTCGAGCCGGTGCGCGATCCCGAGCTCGAGATCGCGCTCGCCCCGGGCGTCGCGGTCGATCACGCCGCGCTCGACCTGGTTCGCCGCGAAGCGCGCGACGCCTTTCGCGGCTTCGTCACGGGCGTGAGTGCCGGCGGCTGCCCCAGCCTGCTCATCACCGGACGGCCCGGGAGCGGCAAGACCCTTCTCACCGACGTGGTCCACGAAGTGCTCGCCGTCGATGCCGGCGACGACCGGCCGGTGCTTCGGGTGGAGTTCAGCGGGGCCGATCTGGCCACCTCGCTCACCCAGCTCGGGGCTGCGCTCGGCGCCCCCGGCGACGCGATCGACCGCCGCCTGCTCGCGCTCGATCCCGGCGACGCCTACGCCGTGCAGGCGGACGTGCAGGCGGCGATCGCACGGGAGCTCGTCGAGGCCGTTCCAGCGAGCGGCGTCGTCCTGCTCGCCCACGTGTCGCAGTCGCAGGCGATCGACGACACGGTCGGCTCGGTGCCGCTGCGCCTCAACACGCCCGACGTCCCGCGCGTTCGCGCGGCCGACTGGCTGTGGCTCAGCCTGCTCGAGCCGATCGCACGCAGGGCCGGCGTGGCCTGCCTCGTGTCGATGGTCGACGTGCCCGCCCGCGCCATGCAGCGCCTCGGCCCCTTCGAAGGTGCCGTCCGTCTGTCGCCGCCCTCGCTTCGCGAAGCCCGCCGCTTCGTCTCCGCGCACCGGCCCGAGTGGAGCGACGACGAGCGCGACGCCCTGATCGAACGCGCCGGGCGGTCCTACGAGGACATCCGCACGCTGATCCTCCTCGAGACGGTGCGCGACGCCCGCGAGGCGCACCCGGCTCCGGAGGGTGCGGCCGGACCGCACGCGAGCGCGCCGAGCCCAGGGGCCCCGGAGGTCGTGGCGCAGGACGACGTGCACGACGTGGACGGCCTGACCGCGCCGTCGATCGAGCGGCTCGCCCGCGCCGTCGTCGTTGCCAGCGACGCCCGCCTGCGCGACTTCCTGGCGGCGGTCGCGGTGCTGTCGACGCCGGAGCGCCCGGAGATCGACGGCGCGATGCTCGATCACCTGCGTGGGTCGAACGCCCCGCACAGCCGCACCGAGGCGTCCTTCCTCGACCCGCTGGGGCCGCAGAACGGCGTCCCGCGGTACCGCTGCTTCTCGCGCCAGCTCGCCCGTGCGCTGCGCGACCGCCTGCGCACCGACGCTCCCGCCCGCTACCGCGCCCTTCACGCCCGGGCCGCGGACTTCCTGCACGAGGCCGCCACGCGCGACCCCGCGGGCGACGAAGCCACGGCCTGGCTCGAGCATGCGCTCGAGGCCGAAGCCTGGGGCGCGATGGTCGACCGCCTCTCGACCCGCGCCGTGCCGCACGCATGGCTCCACCGTGCCTGGGGCGCCGCGTCGACCCGGCTCGCGCGTTCGGCCGAGGCGAGCCCCGTCCTGGACGCCTTCGCGATGGCGCTGGTGCGCCACCACCGCTACACCGGAACCGCCCACGTGCGCGACGCCGCCGACGCCTTGGCCCATCTCGATGCCTCCGACCGACCGCTCGTTCGAACCTGGAGCGCGGTTCAGCGCGCGGCGATCGACGCCGACGCCGGCGACCCCGTGCGGGCACGGGCCCGCATCGACGCATGCGACACCGGCCCGGGGCCGTCCGCGGTCGACGTGGGGACCCGCGCCACGCGCCCCGCCGATACGGCGCTCGATCGCCTCGGTGCCGAAGCGAGCGCCGAGGCCTGCGCGGTCCGCGCCGAGGCGGCGCTGGCGACGGGCCGACC
>CBDUCW010000299.1:0-3037 GCA_965365745.1 uncultured Trueperaceae bacterium | reverse complement strand
CGGAGGCGCTGCGGCGGACGGAGCGCACCCCCGCCTAGCAGCCACCTGCGGCGGAGGCGGGCGCACTCGCCGTAGCGCGAGAGCCGGCGCGATCCTGCGGCCGCGACGCCCGGCGGCATCGCGGTCCGCGAGGGCGGCCTAGAATGGTCGGGCAAACCCCCTCCTCGATCGCGCGTCCGCGGCTCGACGCGCCGTTCCCTCCCGCAAGGAGTTCCCCCATGCCCTCCTTCGACTTCGCATCGGCGGCGTCCGTTGAGGACGCTCTCGAGCTAGTGACGGCCGACGCCGACGGATCCCACCTGCTGGGCGGCGGAACCGATCTTCTGGCGCAGGTCTACGACGGGCGCCTCGCGCCGCTCCGCGTCATCGATCTCAAGCGCATCCCTGAACTCACGGCGGTCGAGGTCGGCGGGTCGCACGACGCCGTGGGGCTGCGCCTCGGCGCCGCCGTCCCCTGCGTGCGAATCTACGGCGACGCGCGCATCGCGGCCCGCTACCCGGGCCTCGTCGACAGCGCGTCGCTGATCGGCGGCAAGGGGATCCAGGGCCGTGCCTCGTTCGGCGGCAACCTCTGCAACGCATCCCCGGCGGCCGACTCGATCCCGGCGATGATCGTGCACGAGGCCGTGGCCACGATCGCCGGCCCGAACGGGCGACGCGACGTCCCCG
Organism: uncultured Trueperaceae bacterium; assembly: GCA_965365745.1. Classification (GTDB taxonomy): domain Bacteria; phylum Deinococcota; class Deinococci; order Deinococcales; family Trueperaceae; genus CBDUCW01. The sequence goes on along the minus strand of CBDUCW010000299.1, from coordinate 2,368 downwards.
TGGCGGAGTTCTGCACCGGGCCCGGGCAGACCGTGCTCGAGCCGGGCGAACTCCTCGTGTCGCTGAGCTTTCCGGCTCCCCGCCCGCGCTCCGGCGCCGCCTACCTCCGCTTCACGCCCCGCAACGAGATGGACATCGCCGTGGTCGGCGTGGGCGCGGCCCTGTCGCTCGCCGAGGACGGCACGACGATCGAGCGGGCCGCGCTCGCCCTGGGGGCGGTCGGCCCGACGCCGATCGTGGCGACCGAGGCTGCGCGCGCCCTCGTCGGAACGTCCGCCGACGCCGAGGCCGTGGGCGCGGCCGCGCACCTGGCCCGTGAAGCCGCCCGCCCGATCGACGACCTGCGCGGGACGGCGGCGCAGCGCCGGCACCTGGTGGGCGTCTACACGAAGCGCGCGCTGGAGCGGGCGCTGGAGCGGGCGCACGAAAGCCTTGCCACCGAGCGCGCGTCCGATGCGGGGGCTCGACCTTCGTCGGCCGACGACGACCCGGGAGGCGAACGATGAGCGACCACCCCACCCCTCTCGTCGTCACGACCACCGTCAACGGGGACGAACGGCGCTTCCTCTGCGAGCCGCACGAGACCCTGGTCGACGCGCTGCGCGGTCCGCTCGAGCTCACCGGCACCAAGGTCGGTTGCGGCAACGGGAATTGCGGCGCGTGCAGCGTGCTGCTCGACGGCGTCCTGGTCAACGCCTGCCTCGTGCTCGCGGCCGAGGTCGAGGGGCGGCGCATCGAGACGGTCGAAGGGCTCGCCCCCGACGACGGACTCGCGCCGCTGCAGGACGCGTTCCTCGAGCACGCCGCGCTTCAGTGCGGCATCTGCACCCCGGGCATCCTCGTATCGGCGACCGCACTGCTCGCCGAGAACCCGACCCCGACCGAGGCCGAGGTGCGCTTCTGGCTGGCGGGCAACCTGTGCCGCTGCACCGGCTACGACAAGATCGTCCGTGCGGTGCTCGCCTGCGCGAACGGCGCGGCGTCGCCGCCCGCTCGCACCCCCGCCGACGCGGGCTGAGGGAGCCCTCCGATGCCGAAACCCGGATCCAGAACCCCGTATCGCGTCGTCGGCTCGCGCCCCGTGCGCCCGGACGGCGTCGACAAGGTGATCGGCGCGGCCGTGTTCGGCGCCGACGTGCGCCCGAGCGAGCTGTTGCACGGCGCCGTGCTGCGCAGCCCGCACGCCCACGCGCGGATCGTCGCGATCGACACGAGCGCGGCGGAGGCGATGCCCGGCGTCGAGGCGATCGTCACCGGCGCCGACTTCCCCGAGATCGCCGACGCCTACGCCGACCTCGGCGAGAGCGTGGCGAACCTGCGGCACTCGAGCTGGCGCGTGATGGCCCACGACAAGGTCCTGTTCCACGGCCACGCGGTCGCCGCGGTCGCCGCCCGCACGGTGCAGCAGGCCCGCGACGCGGCCCGCGCGATCGAGGTCACCTACGAGCCCCTTCCCGTCGTGCTCGACGTCGACACCGCCCGGGCGGACGACGCCCCCATCCTCCACGACGACCTCCGCACCGAGGTGCTCGGCGTCGAGCGCGGCGGTCCCACCAACGTCGCGAAGCACGTGCAGCACCGGCGCGGCGATCCCGAGGCCGGCTTCGAGATCGCCGACGCCATCGTCGAGCGTTCGTTCCGCACCGCCACCGTCCACCAGGGGTACATCGAACCGCACAGCGCGACGGCCCGCTTCGCCCGCGACGGCCACCTCACGGTCTGGTGCAGCACGCAGGGTGCGTTCGGCATCCGCAACCAGCTGAGCGAGGTGCTGCAGACGCCGGTCGGGGACGTCACCGTGGTGCCCACCGAGATCGGGGGCGGCTTCGGCGGCAAGCTCGACGTCCACGTCGAGCCGCTCGCGGCGATGCTCTCGAAGAAGGCCCGGCACCGGCCGGTGCAGCTCACGATGGACCGCGACGAGGTCCTGAAGGCGACCGGACCGACGTCGGGCACCACGATCCGCGTCAAGATGGGCGCGCTCGAGGACGGCCGCATCACCGCCGCGGTCGCCGAACTCGTCTACGAGGCGGGGGCCTTCCCGGGGTCGCCGGTCGGATCGGGCGCCGGCGTGATCTTCGCCCCCTACAAGCTCGAGAACCTGCGCATCGACGGCTACGACGTGGTCGTGAACAAGCCGAAGGCCGGGGCCTACCGAGCGCCCGGCGGAACGCCGGCCGCCTTCGCCGCCGAGACGGTCGTCGACGAGCTCGCGCGCGAACTCGGCATGGATCCCCTGGAATTCCGGCGCCGAAACGCCGTGCAGGAGGGGGACCGCCGGGCCGACGGGCCCGTCTACCAGCGCATCGGCTTCCGCGAGACGCTCGACGCGGCCGAGGCGCATGCCCACTGGACCGCCGCGTACGGC
>CBDUCW010000298.1:0-3054 GCA_965365745.1 uncultured Trueperaceae bacterium | reverse complement strand
ACTTCCGCTCGGCGCAGCGGGTGGGCTCGCGCTTGCTCGCGCGCGGCGAGCGCGACGTGCGCGTGTGGGAGCTGGCGTACCCCCGCGCCTATGCCGGCGTCGTCGGCGTCGAGGCCCGCGCGGCCGGCATCGAGCCGGCCCTGGTGTGGTCGATCATGCGCCAGGAGTCGGCGTTCTTCCCCGCCGCCGTGTCGCGCTCGAACGCGCGCGGCCTCATGCAGGTGATCCCGTCGACCTGGACCTGGCTCGCCGAGCTGCAGGACGAAGCCGCGGGCGACCCCTTCGATCCGGCGACGAACATCCGCTACGGCGTGCACTACCTCGGCTGGCTGTTCGAGTACTTCGACGGCGACGCCGAGCTCGTGATCCCGTCCTACAACCGCGGGCAGGGCTACATCGGACGCCTGTTCGAGAGCGAGGACGTCGCCGGCGACAAAAACGAGCTGTTCCGCGCGATCGACGCCTTCGAAACGCGCGAGTACCTGCAGAAGGTCGGCGTCAACCTGGCGGTCTACCGCGCGCTGTACGGCGACGACCCGGTCGCTCAGCTGCGGCGCTGAAACCCGCGGACCCCGTCCACGGGCGTCAGGGGATCCGCACCTTCTCGGCCTGGTAGCGATTGCGCATGCTGTCGAAGCCGATCTCGACCTCGACCTGCTGCCCCACGTAGAGGTCGAAGAAGTCGCCCTCGACGCCGCTGCCATGGAAGAACACGTCCTCCTCGACCGGGGGATCGACCTCCAAGGTCAGGAAACCGAACAAGCGGTCGTCCTTGAGGAACTTGACGATCGCCGGGATCGACGTCCCCGCATACGGCTTGAGGTACAGGTTCTCGGGATCCCCGGAGGGCGGACGCGCGGCGCCGCGGGCGGAGCGTCCGCCGCCGCCGGCGCGGCCGCGGCTCGGGCGCGGCTGGGCATCGGCCGAGGCGCCCCGCCGCAATTTGCCCTCGAGCACCTCACGGATGTCGAGCACGTCGCTCGCGGCGTCGAGCAACTCCTGGCTCGGCACGGCGCGCTCCTCGTCGAGGCCGCTCTCCTGGCTCCACACGACCTCGCAGCGGACGCCGGCTTCGGTGACGTGGCGCACGAGCGGAGCGAACTCGCCGTCGCTGGTCACGAGCACGATCCGGTCGGCCTTGGGCAGCAGCCGCATGATGTCCATCGTCAGCTCGACGTGGTAGCTGCCCCGGAAATCGACGCCGTGCTCGTCCCTGCGCGGCCGGGCCTCCTTGGCGCGCACCACGAAGCCCGCCCGCGCGAGGAAGCGACCGTAGCGGGCATCGGCGTCGCGGCGCACGTCGAGCTCTTCGAGCTCGGCCTCGTCGAGCCCGAGCCGCTCGGCGTAGCGCACGGTCTCGGCCGTGACCGCCGTCGTGTAGAAGAAGGCCACCGGCCTCCCGAGCCCGCGCAGCAGGTGGCGCGGATCCATGTCGAGACCGAGTGCGCGCTCGAGCCGGTTGAGCAGCACGCCGTCGACGAACAGGTATTCGTTCATGAAACTCCCCTTTGCCCCCGGCGTTCGCGGGGGGTCACGAGGATCCGGACCACCGGACCCCCGGCGAATTGTCTCCGTCTCGGAAGAAGCGTGACCCTACCCGAGGGCAGGGTCACTGAGAGGAGATGATGGAGGGAACGAGTCCCTCTAACGACGCGGAAACCGAAACAGAATCCTTCTCAGGAACCGTATTCGCACTATAGCCCCCCGGCGAATCGCGACCGGTTTCGGGCGACATACGCGCCGCGCGCCACTGGGCATCGGCCGACGGCTACCAGACGAACGGGATCAACCGCCACGTGCGCTCCCGATAGGCCTCGAACTCGGGGTACCGCGACAAGCTCCGGTCCTTGCGCCGAATGTTGGGGATCCATTCGACCGCGACCACGATCGCCAGCACTGCGAACGGCACCGGGTGCCAGGCGAGCAGCGCGAACGATGCGTAGATCAGCAGCTCGCCGAGGTAGTTCGGATTCCGGAGCCACCCGAACAGACCGTCGGTGATCAGGTGCTCCGGCTGCAGCGCCAGCGCCACGTGCTTCTGCATGTCGGCCGCGAAGTGCAGGAACACGCCGAGGGCGAACACGGCGGACGCCGCCGCCAGCCACGGGCCGGCGAGCCGGACGTCGCCCGCGACCAGCAGCAGCGGCGCGATCCAGTAGCCGACGAGGCCCACGGTGAGGACGAGCGCTCGTCCGGGGCGAAGTGGCACCTCCCAGGCCCGATCGGGAAACACGCGGCTCTTGAGCGCCCAGAGGACGCCGTAGCTCCCGTGCAGGCCCGCGTAGAGCCAGGCCGTCGGGTTGTCCCAGCGCCCGAACCCCGCGATGAGCGCGATCGCCACCGGGCCCGACGCGAGCTTGAAGGCGTCGATCAGCACCCGCTGCGGCGGCGCGTCGGCCCGACTCACCAGCCTTCGCGCTCGCGCAGCCGCTCGATCTGCGTCGCGTGGTGCCGCCCATGCCAGGCGTACAGCGCCAGGTTCACGTCGAGCCGAATCGCGCGCCCGGACTCCGGGTGCACGAAGGTGCGCGACCAATCGTCGGCGTCGAAGGTCTCGAGCAGCACCGCCCAGCGCGCATGGAGACCTGCCAGGATCGCCAGCGACGTCTCGACCTCGGCGCGGCGGCTGTCGGCGAGGTCGCCCCAGGCGCCCTGCAGGTACGGCTTGATCGTGGGCGCGTCCTCCGTGAGGGCGAGCCGAAACCGGATCACCGAGTTCATGTGGCTGTCGGCCACGTGGTGCACGATCTGACGCGGCGACCAACCGCCGCTCCGGTAGGGCGTGTCGAGCTGTGCGCGCTCGAGGCCGCTGGTCGCCCGCCGCAGCTCGGCGGGCAGGAGCGCGACCGCTTCGATCCAGCCCTCGAGATCGTCGTCGCTCACCGACGTCGGAGGGCGGAAGCGGCCGATCGGATAGCGCAGATCGTCGTCCATACCCCGTTGTACCGCCCGCGCCCCCCACCGGCGGACGAATCTGCCACGGACGACGCACGGACGACGCACGGACGACGCACGGACGACGCACGGACGACGCACGGACGAGGCCCACCGTCT
>CBDUCW010000297.1:0-3059 GCA_965365745.1 uncultured Trueperaceae bacterium | reverse complement strand
CGCCTCGAGCCCGCATGCACGGCGACGGACCCGGGCATCTGCCAGGGATTCCGAACCCGCCGACGCGGGCCTAGTCGCCGAGCTCCACGACGGCTCGCAGTTGCTCCGCGATGTCCGCCTCGGCCGCCGCGCGGGCGACCGTGGGCACGCCGTCGCCGCGCTGCGGGCCGTAGCGCCCGAAGAAGCTGTGCACCGCCCCCTCCACGACGTGCCACCGCGCATCGGGCGGCAGGCGGTCGAGCCCCGCCCGCACCTCCGCGGGGGTGGTGATGGCGTCGCGGTCGCCCACCAGCACGACGACGTCGAGTTCGCGCGACGAGAGGTCGTCGGCGGCCGCGGGGTAGGCGCCGAGCAGCGCCAGCGCATCGACGTCCGGCTCGTCGCGCAGGATCCAGCGCGCGGCCATCGCGCCGCCCAGCGAATGGCCGGCGACGACGATGCGGTCGGCCTCGGCGCCGTAGCGCGCGAGCACCGCGGCGCCGCGGTCGGGCGCGAAGACCGCCAGATCGAGCGGCATTTCGGGGATCACCGTCCGGACGCCGTCCGCGGCGAGCGCGACGCCCATCCAGGTGTAGGCCTGCGGCCGTACGGCGCCGCCTGGATACACGACGAGCAGGCGATCGACCTCGGCGCCCACCGGTTCGACCACGATCGCCCGCGCGCCCCAGCGACCGAGCTCGACGGTCTCGACCGCCACGGTCGCGGGGTCGACCCCCGACACCGCCGCATCCTGCAGCGGGTGCAACGGCCCCGGCCAGGCCCGCTCGACGAGCACGCCGAGCACCACGCCGACGGCCAGCCACAGGGCGCCGAAGAACCACGGCCGAAGCCGCCCCCACCATGTCACCGGCGCACCCGCTCGCCGGCCTGGATCGACCACAGGCGCGCGTAGATCCCGTGGCGTTGCAGCAGCTCGGCGTGCGAGCCCCGCTCCGCCAGCCGCCCGTCCTGCAGCACGAAGATGTCGTCGGCGCCTTGCACGGTCGACAAGCGGTGGGCGATCACGAGGCTGGTGACGTCGCCGTGGCGCGCGAACAGGCCGTCGAGCGCATCCTGGATCACGGCCTCGGACTCGCTGTCGAGGTTGCTCGTCGCCTCGTCCAGAACGAGGATGCGCGCGTCCTTGAGGATGGCGCGCGCGATCGCCACGCGCTGCTTCTGTCCGCCCGAGAGTTTCACGCCCCGTTCACCGACCGGTGTGGCGTAGCTGCGCGGGAGCGCCTCGATGAACTCGTGCGCGTTCGCGAGCTCGGCCGCGCGTCGTGCGTCGGCCTCGGTCGCCTCGGGCCGGCCGTAGCGGATGTTGTCGAGCACCGAGCCGCTGAACAGGGTGGGCTCCTGGGGGACGAGCGCGACCGCCCGCCGAAGGTCGTCGAGGGCGAAGTCGGCGACCGCGTGCTCGCCGATGCGAACGTCGCCTTCCTGCGGATCGTACAGTCGCGAGAGCAGGCGAACGACGGTCGATTTGCCGGCGCCGGAGGGGCCGACGAGCGCGGCCGTGGCGCCCGCCGGAATCTCCAGCGACAGGCCGCGCAGCGCCCACGCCTCGGCGCCGGGGTAGCGGAAGTGCACGTTCTCGAGGCGGATCGCGCCCGTCGCGAACGGGCGTGCGCTCGGGCTCGACTCGGGCTGTTCGCCGAGCAGATCGTCGATGCGCTCGAGCGCGGCCACCCCCGACTGCAGCACGTTGTTGAAGTTCAGCACGAAGCGCACCGGCCCCACGAGGCGGTTGAGGTAGAGCAGGAACGCCGTCAGCTCGCCGGCGGTGAGCCCGGCCGGCCCATCGCCGCCCTGGGCGACGAACCAGCCGCCCAGCAGCAGCACCGCCGCGACGCCGAGCTCGCTCGACAGCCCGATCGAGCCCTGCATCATCCCGACCTGCACGCGGCGGGCCATGTTGAGGTCGCGGTACGCGTCCGATTCGCCCTTGAAGCGGTCGAACTCCGCGCGCTCGGCGACGAAGGTCTTCACCACGCCGATGTTGCCGATCGCTTCGGTGGCGACCGCCGTCATTTCCCCCACGCGCCCGCGGATCTTGCGCGCGAGCCGGCGGAGCGGACCCTGGAAGACCACGGTGAACGTGCCCATCACGGCGATGACGACCAGCGCCACCAGCGCGAGCTGCCAGTTCATCGCGAACAGGAAGCCGATCACGACGAGGATCGAGAACAGCTGCCCGATGATGCGCGACGCGCCCGCCTGGATCATCGACTCGAGCGCGTTGACGTCCGACACGACCCGCGACACGAGCGATCCCGACCGCTCCTCGGTGAAGCGCGCCATCGGCAGCGACAGGAGGTGCTCGTAGGCGCGCTCGCGGGTGTCGCGAATCACGTCCTGCGTGAACGAGAACGAGAGGTACATCTGGGCGAAGTCGAGCCCCTCCGACACCAGGTAGTACTCCACCAACGCGACGCCGATCCACAGGAACAGCCGGGCGTCGCCTCGCGGGATCGCCACGTCGAAGACGTAGCGCACGAACTGCGGGCCCAGCTGCGACAAGCCCGCGGCGCCGGCGATCAGCACCGAGATGCCGAGGGCACGCCAGCGGTACGGCGCCACGAGGCGCCACAGCGTGGGGAGGGCGCTCGAGGCGTTGCCCTGCGACGCGCCGGGGGCGGCCCCGCGCTCGGGGCGACGTTCGGGGGGACGGGTGGACGCGGACATCGTTCCTGTCTACCCCGGCCCGCCCGCGGGCTCCGCGAGCTGCCTTACCTCGCCCGCGGGCACGGCGCGGCCTCGCCCACGGTTCCGGTCGGATGAAGGCTCGGTGCGGGCATGGCGAGGCCCGCCGCGACCCCTGCCGGCCGGCGGGCCGTCACGTGCCGGCGGGTGCGACGGCGCTGCGGAACAGGGTTCCCCGCCCGACGACCCGGTACGCGCCGAGCCGGGCGGGAAGCACGACGGCGTCGCCCGCGCGAAGCTCGATCGACTGCGGAGCGGGGTCGTCGCCGTCGCCCCGGTCGTCGGCCTCGCCGCCCCCACCGCCGTTCCCCGGGCGGGCGCCGTCCGCCGCGCCCTCGGCAGCCAACCGATCGGCTCCGTCGGGGGCGACCTCG
>CBDUCW010000296.1:0-3087 GCA_965365745.1 uncultured Trueperaceae bacterium | reverse complement strand
CCCCTCGTTCATGAAGTGGATCAGATGCGGCTCGCCGGCGGTGAAGCGGAACGGCTCGCCGTCCTCCACACCGTCCACGTGGAAGTACATCTCGCCCATCCGGATCATCAGGTCCGCGGGCGCGCCGTGATCCTCGTGTGCGCGCGCCGCTCGCCACGGGAGAACCCCCGAGAGGAGGCCTCCCACCGCCGCGAGCGAGGCGGTCTTCAGGAAGGTGCGGCGTCTCCGGCATGGTGATACCTCCAGGGCGGAATCCGCACGGTGATTGGATTCCATGGTCGACGAAGCCGCCCGGTGCGGCCACGTGGTCCCCAGCGATGAACTGGAGGGCGGACAAACAAAGATCGTGCCCCCACGCTAAGGGCATAGACCGGCGTGGGGCCGGGGCGATCCGCGGACGCCTTGTAGGAGAAACGCCTACAGTTCGTAGAGCGCTACGTCATCAGATCTCTCGGCTCCGTCGGTTGCGTTCGACCGTCCACCGCAGCGCGATCGCGAACGCGCGGCCGAAAGGCGGCGTGTACGCGACGCCGAGGCGGCGCACGGCCTCGGGGGGGATCCCGATGTCGGCGAGGACGATGTCGCTCAGGTCCAGGTCGGGATCGGCGAGCCCGGTCTTGGGCAGCGCCAGCGTGAGCACCCGGTCGGGGCGCACCGCGGCGCCGGGCGGGCGGCCCGTCGTGGCGTCGATTCCGGAAGGGACGTCGAGCGAGAGGGTGCGCCGGGCGTAGCGGTTGCAGGCGTCGATCAGGTGACCCGTCCGGCCCCCCGGAGCGCCGCGGAGCCCGTAGCCGATCAGCGCGTCGATCACCAGCGAGGACGCCGACAAGGCGCCGGGGAGGCGGTCGTCGGCGACGAGCGGCACGCCGCTGGCCGCGAGCGTGGCGAACTGCGCCGCGGCGGCCCCCTCGAGCATCCCGGCCGGCCGATCGAGCGCGACGGCGACGTCGATGCCGCGGTTGTGGAGATGGCGCGCGGCGGCGAGCCCGCCGCCGCCGTTTCCGCCGCCGCCCGCGAGCACGAGGATTCGCTCGGGGGCGACGCCGGTCATCTCCATGGCGGCGGTGGCCAGCGATCGCCCGGCGTTCTCCATCATCTGAAGCAGGCTCACGCCGAAGTTTTCGATCGCGATGCGATCGAGCTCGCGCATCTGGTCGGCGGTGACGGAGGGGATCGGGTCTCCCGCAGGGGTCGTGAACAGCTGCATGTCGCACCGGCCTTTGCCGCGCTTCGGGGCGTGTCCTGCGGCCGCAGATCCGTACGGCCGAAGGGTCGGGTTCGCTCGTGCGAGGAACGGGCGATCTCCATCGTCGGCCTCGGTCGCCCGACCGACCGTCAACCGGTTGACGGTCGCTCGGCCCTCAAGCGGCGGCGAAGGTCACGCCGGCATGCGCTTCGAGCCGCGCGAGCAATGCCTCGCCGAGCGCGCTCGCGGGTGTGTGGAACCGGCCCGGCACGTCGATGTCGTCGCGCGCGAGGCACAGCGCGGCCTCCCCGAGCATGCGCGCCGTCGAGCCGTAGCCGGGGTCGTTCTCGCCGCGAACCACGAACATCACCGGGGCGGCCGTCACGCCCGCGGGCGGCTCGGCCGCGAAGCGCAACTCCCAGCTGCCGCGGCGACGGGTCTCGGCATCGGGTCCCTCGCCCGGAGCCGGAAGGCGTGCGCCGACGAGACGCCGAACCGGCCCGATCGCAAGCGCTGCGACGCCCCCGAGCAGTGCGAGGCTCCTGCCGAATGCACGGACCGCGCCCGCCAGGCCCCGGCCCGAGAGCTGGACCTCGCGGTAGCGGACGGGGCCGTAGCGATCGGCGAGCAGAGCCTGCGAGCGGCGCACCACGCGGGTGTCGATCGTCGCCCCGACGAAGGGCGCCGTCCACGCCCCGAAGGCGCGGCTGAAGTGCGGTGCCAGCCCGTCGCGCGCGGCAGGCGCACGGTCCGGGGTCGAAGGCGTGAGGGCGTGCGGATCGAGCACGGTACGCCGAACCGCCGAATCGCGCACGGCGGCTGCGACTGCCTGGCGCAGTTCTCCGGGACGCTCGCCCAGGGCGCTGGTGTCCACGCACAAGCGCAGGCCCTTGCGTCCGCAGCTGGGCACGATGCGGGCGCCCGAGGCGACCGCTTCGGCTTCGTGCTCGCGAATCATGCGCCGGACCCACGGGATCTCGCCCGACAGGTCGCAGTAGTCGGTCCCGGCCTGGGCGCAGGCCGCCACCAGGGCGTCGCCGTAGCGGGCGTACGGGCCGACCGTGCTGCACACGACGCGGGTTCGCTGCGCGAGCGCAGCCATGCCACCGGGGTCCAGCGCGTCGCCGAGCACGATGTCGACGTTCGGCACGCCGAGCCGGTCGCGGAGCGCGCGGAGCTTCGCCTCGTCGCGCCCCCCGAGGGCCCAGGCGACGGGCGGATCCTCCGCGTCGCACCGGGCCGCGAGGTGCTCGGCGACGAGCGCGCCCGTGTAGCCGGTGGCGCCCCAGAGAATCAGATCGAATTCGCGGGCCTCGCGCTCCATCGCCGACCTCCCGATCGTGCGGAGAGCCTATCGCGACCCGGCTCGTGCGCGCTCGAAACGCGTCGGTCCCGCCCCGTCAAGCGGCGAGCACCGCACGCATGACATCGGCCGAGAACGGCGGCCCGTGGGCGGGGTAGATGGTCGTGATCGGAAACGCGAACAAGCGATCCCAGCTCCGACGCACCTCGGCGAGGTCGTTCGCGAAGATCGGCAGCCCCGGACGCAGGCGCACGGGAGGCCCGCTCATCGCGAGGTCGCCGACGAAGGCCTCGCCGGAGTCGAGCACCACGCTCACCGAGCCCGGCGAGTGCCCGGGCGTCGCGACCGCGCGCCCCGGGATGCCGAAGGGCTCGAGCGGCACCTCGTCGTGCTCGAGCACCACGTCGACCCGCGCCGACGGCACGGCGAGCAGCGGGGCCGCCACGCGGAGCGCGCTGTTCACGACGCGCCCCCACGCGGTGACGGGAGGCGGGAGCGGCGGGTTCCCGTGCTCCACCCAGGCGAGTTCGCCCGCATGCACGGCGAGGCGCGCGCCCGTGCGCTCCTTGAGTTCGCGCGCCGCCCCCATGTGGTCGAA
>CBDUCW010000295.1:0-3091 GCA_965365745.1 uncultured Trueperaceae bacterium | reverse complement strand
GCGCTGCCGTCCGCCGTCGGGGCGATCCGCCAGGGACCGTCGGCGGGGGCGGGCGGAGGGGGGCGTGCGTCCGTCTCGTCGGGCATGGCCGAAGCGTACCGGGCGAGCGCGGGGCGAGCGCACGGGGGTACGGCCCCCGTGGAGGGCGCCGCCGTTCTCGCAACGCGTTCATGTCGGTGGGATAGCGTGCCCGCATGACGTCGCTTCCCGACACACCGGCGCCGATCGCCCGGCCGCGCAGGTAGGCTTCGACCATGGAGCTCGTGTGGACGCGAAGCTTGGAGTGGATCGGCGCCACGCTCGAGCGGTGGGGACCGGAGATCGTCGACGGATGGTTGGCGCTCGGGTCGCTCCGCTGGGCCCTGGGTGGTCTCGCCGCGGCCCTCGTGGCGCTGTGGATCGTCGTCGGCATCCGCCGCGCCGTGCGCCTGCGGCACGGCCGCCCGCCCGAGTTGCTGCTGACCCGAGGGACCCTCCGGTTCATCGACGCGCCGCGCGATCCGGCGACCGGCGACCGCGCCGATCGCTTCGCTCTGCGCGCCGCCCTCGCGAATCTCGGCGAGCGCCCGGTCAGCGTCGTCGAGATCGCGATCCACACGGAGTACGCGCCCGATCCGGTCGTGATCGAGCGCGTCGATGCGCTCGCGCCGCACGCGAGCGTCGAGCTGATGGCCGAGGTGGTGGGCCCGGCCGGTGATCACGGGTCGCTCGAGGTGTACGTCTCGACGCCGCCGCGTCGGCCCGGGGGCCGACCGGGGCTGTGGCGGCTCCGGAGCGTGCTGACGTGGGAGGCGTGGAACGCCCGCTACCGGGTCGAGCCGCTCGAGCAGCGCGTGCTCCCGGCCCGGTCGCTGCCCTCGAGCCGCCAGGCCGTGCAGGACCGGGGCAGCTGGCGCCGGCAGCAGCAGGCGCTGCGGGCCGCGGCGGAGCGTGGCGACGCGGAGGCAGGGCCGAGCGCGCCGAGCGCCCGTGGGGCGCCGGCTCCGGACCCGGTGCCCGCCGCGCCCGCGGACGACCCCGAGCCGAAGGAGCGCCGGGGTGCGATCCGATCGAATCCGGATCGCGACGCCGGCGATGACGGGGCGGCCGATCGGCACCACCCCGAGCGCGGGATCCGCGACGGCGAGGCCCTCGACCGCGACACCGTGGACCCGGCGACCGCCCCTTCGTCGACGAACGACGACCCGAGGGTCGCGTCCGTGGCGGCCGATCCCGTGCCGGCCGATCCCGTGCCGGCCGCACCCGTGCACGCTGATCCCGTGCCGGCCGATCCCTCGCCGACCGATCCTGTGCCCGCTTCGGTCACCCCCGCGCGCGACGCCCATGTTCCCGAGCCCGACGAGGACGAGGAACCCCGCGATCCGCCACGGGCCGAACCTCCGGCGGTGCACGAGGAGCTCGAACCCCTCGGCGAGGACGACGTTGCGCTGGGGGCCGAGGACCTGCCGCCGCCGGTCGCGGCGCTCCTGGCCGATCTCCGCGGCAGCGACGCTGCGGACGAGCCGGGCGCCGACAGCGGACGCGCGGATGTCGACGCGATCGAGGACGGCGACGCCGGCGAGCGCGACACCTACTACCTGCGCGAACGCATCGACCTCGATCGCCTGCCCGGGTCCGCGTCCGCGCGGACGTCGCAGGGCGAGCCCGCGACGGGGTCCGGCGGCGGGGACGAGCGAAGCCGAGGCGACGAGGCGCCGATGGACGGCGCTCCGCGGCGCGAACCGCGCCCCCGGCTCGAGTTCCCCGACGACTTCTGAGGCCGGGCGGCCGCCGGAGGCTGCAGGTATGCTCGATCCTCAGGAGGCCGCATGAAGATCGAGCGCATCGAAGTCGTCGAGGTCGAGGCCCGGCTGCGTTTTCGCTTCGAGACCAGCTTCGGGGTCGAGCAGGACCTGCGCAAGCTGCTCGTCGTGATGCACGCCGACGGGCTCGAGGGCTACGGCGAGGTCACCTGCGGCGTCGTCCCCGGCTACAGCTACGAGACGACCGACACGGCCTGGGTCGCGCTCGAGCGGTACATCCTGCCGCGCATCGTGGGCCGTGACGTGGCCACGCCGGCGCAGCTCTTGGGCCACCTGGCGCCGATCCGCGGCCACGACATGGCGGTGGGCTCGGTCGAAGTGGCGCTCTGGGATCTTCTCGCCAAGCGCGCCGGCCTGCCCTTGTGGCAGCTGCTCGGCGGCGTGCGCACCGAGATCCCGGTGGGCGCCTCGATCGGCATCCAAGACACGCCCGAGCAGACCGTCGAGGTCGCCCGGGCGCACGCCGCCGAGGGCTACCGGCGGCTGAAGTTCAAGATCAAGCCGGGGGCCGACGTCGAGCCGCTGCGGGCGGTGCGCGAGGCGCTCCCCGACATGCCGCTCACGGTCGATGCGAACAGCGCCTACCGGTTGACCGACGTGCGCGTATTCGAGGCGCTCGACGAGCTCGGGCTCGACTACATCGAGCAACCGCTCGCCTACGACGACCTGCACGATCACGCCCAGCTCCAGGCGGTGCTGCGGACGCCGATCTGCCTCGACGAGTCGGTCCACGGTCCCGAGGACGCCCGCAAGGCACTCGAGACCGGGGCCGGCCGGGTGATCAACGTCAAGGTGGGGCGCGTGCGCGGGCACCTGCGCGCCCGTCGCGTGCACGACGTCGCGCAGAGCTTCGGTGCGCCGGTGTGGTGCGGGGGAATGCTCGAGCTCGGGATCGGTCGGGCCCACAACCTGCACCTGTCGACGCTCGAAGGCTATTCGCTGCCCGGCGACACGAGCTCGGCCTCCCGCTACTGGGACGAAGACGTCGTGGAACCGTGGCTCGACGCGGTCGACGGCATCCAACGGGTGCCCGCGGGACCGGGCCTCGGCGTGGAGCTCGTGCGCGCTCGGGTGGATGCCCGCGCGACGCGCAGGCTCGACGTGCGCGCCTGAGGCGACCGACGGAAGCTCGGCCCGCGATGGGGCCGACGAGGCGCCCTGGCAAGGCCGCGATCGCCGCGGACACGTCGCCGTGCAGGCCAAGGCGAGAATCCGCACAGCCGTTCGGAGGCGCGGGCCGCTTCCGCTTTCAGCGCAAGCTGATGGACGGAGGCACCTGCGAGAGCACG
>CBDUCW010000294.1:0-3091 GCA_965365745.1 uncultured Trueperaceae bacterium | reverse complement strand
CGTTGATGCCTACTACCCCACGCTCGAAGTGTGGTGGCTCCCGTAGGCGCCCCAGCCGGGTCGACCGGCTTCAGCGCGTCGAGCGTTTGCTGCGGCGTTCGAGCTCCTTGAGCAGGCTCGAGGCCGTGAGGGTGAGCACCACGTAGATGATCGCCGCCGTGTTGTACGGCGGGAACAAGTCGAAGTTCGACGCGCCGAACTCGCGGGCCTTGCGGGTGACGTCGCCGATCCCGATCACCGAGAGCAGCGCGGTGTCCTTGAGCATCGCGATGAACTCGTTGCCGAGCGGCGGAAGCACGATGGCGATCGCCTGCGGGAGCACGATGTAGCGCGCCGTCTGCCAGCCGTTGAGTCCGAGCGAGCGCGAGGCCTCGAACTGCCCTTTCGGGATCGCTTCGATCCCGGCCCGGAAGATCTCGGCCATATACGCGGCGTAGCCGAGGGCGATCGCCATGATGCCGCGCACGAGATCGCTGGTGATGTTGATCCGTCCGCCGGTGGCGTCGCGGATCGCCGGCGGGATCACGAAGCCGATGAACAGGATCACGACGAGCATCGGGACCCCGCGGATCAGGTCCACGTAGAGCTCGGCGAAGATCGCGAAGGGGTGCTCCTGGTGCTGGGCGCCGGCGAAGGCGAGGAGCACGAGCAGGAAGGCGAGGCCGCCCAGGAAGATCGCCGGATTGCGCGTCCCGTCGGTTCGGAAGTCGACGCGCCACAGCTCGGGGAGTCGTACGGGCGCGTCGGCCACGGCCTCGGCCGGGATGAACACCGCGGTGACGATGCCGCGCTCGAGCCGGTCGAAGGCGTCCTCGACCGTGGTGACGCTCCGGAAGCTGCGCTCGACGGCGCCCTCGGCGAAGGCGCCGTCCTCGATGACGGTCACCAGGCGGTCGGGCGTTCCCGAAAGGATCGCCACCCGACCCTCGTCGTTGGCGCCGAGCAGCACGTTCTGCGACTGCGGCAGGAACCAGAACACGACGCTCGCTGCCGCTGCGACGGCGGTGGTGATCAGGAAGCCGCGCAGCACGTTCCTGCCGTAGGGAAGCAGCATCATGCCGGCGAGGCCGAGGCCGAGAACGCTGGCCGCGATGTAGCCGAGGATCGCGACGAGGATCGTGTAGTAGAGACCCGGAAGGATGAAGTCGAGAGCGCGCTGGTAGCTCTCGGTCGTCACGAAGAGGTACACCACCAACGGAACCAGCGCGAGAAGCACCAAGTAGCTCGGCTTCACGCGCTGGAAGATGTTGCGCTCTTTGGAGTCCGGATTCATGGTGGCGCCATCCTACACCTGCACGACGCGCGCCCGGACCGAGGAGGTCCGGGCGCGGCGAGCCGGAGGCGCGGGTGCCGTGGGCAGGGGGCCCTCAGCGCAGGCGCGATCCGGTGTCGATGCGGGAGCTCAGAACCACTTGGCGACGAGTTCGTCGAGCGTCCCGTTGTCCTTGATGACCTGCAGTCCGTAGTTGATCGCGTCGACCAGCTCGTCGCCCTCCTGGAAGACCAGGCCGAGCGGATCGCTGGTGAGCCCGCGGATCTCGACGATGAGTTCGCCGGCGTACTGCTGCACGAAGGCGTCGGCGGTCACGCCGTCGATGATCACGCCGTCGACGTCGCCGTTCAGGAGCGCCAGGATCGCGCTGTTGAAGTCGTCGTAGGTGCGCAGGTTGTCGCGTCCCACCAGCTCTTCGCCGAGCGTGGCGTTGGTCGTGCCGAGCTGGGCGGCGAGCACGAGGTCGCTGCCGTCGGCGCTGAAGTCGTCGACGGTGAGGTCTTCGTCTTCGACGCGTGTGGTGATGGCCTGCGAGACCACGAGGTACGGGTCCGAGAAGTCGACGATCTCGTCGCGCTCGGGGGTGATCGACACGCCCGACACGACCATGTCGAACTCGCCCGCGGCCAGGGCGGGGAAGATGCCGTCCCACGCGGTGGTCACGAAGACCGCGTTGCAGTTCACGACTTCGCAGATCGCGTTCATCACGTCGACGTCGAAGCCCACGGGGTCGCCGTCGTCGTTGATGGTCTCGAAGGGCGGGTACGTGGTGTCGGAGCCCACTTCGATCGTGCGGCCGCCGAGATCGAAGTCCTGGGCGACGCCGAGACCGAGCGAGGCGGCGACGACGAGCGCTGCGAGGAGGCGGAGGAAACGGGTCATGGAAACTCCAATCGAATGGGGGAGGCGGAACGTGCGCCGCGCGGCCGAGGCCGTGGCGGCGCGGACGTACGGACGGGAAGGGTGGAGGCCTTTCGTCCGGGGCGATCGATGCATGCCCGATCGCCCACGTGCAAAACCATACGACACGGCCCGCAGCCTCGTGTAGCGAGGGGTGGCTTCGTTCGTGCCGGGGTCAGGCGGCGGTGGCCGCGTCGGCCTTCGGGGCGTCGCGCCGACGGCGGAGCAGATCGGCCACGCACAACGCCACGCCAAGCACCACGAGCAGTTGGACGACGCGGAGCATGTCGTGGAGGCCGCCTACCTGGGCGGCCGCCGATGCGGCGGTGACCTCCGCGCCGGGCTCGACCCCGGCGCGCGCCAGGACGCGGGCCGCCCAGATCGTCCCCAGCACGGCGATGCCGATCGTCTGCCCCAGCGTGCGCGTGAGCCCGAGAAGGCCGCCCGCGACACCGGAAGCACCGGAGGCCACCGACCCCATGATGGCGCTGTTGTTCGGGGTCTGGAACGTGCCCAGCCCGATCGCCACGGGGAGAAAGCGCAGCACGAATTGGAGCGCCGTGGTGCCCTCGTCGAGCGTGCCCACCAGCACGAAGCCGACGAGCGCGATCGACATCCCCACCAGCGCCACGATGCGTTCGCCCACGGCGTCGGCGAGCCGTCCCGCGATGGGCGCCACGATCACCAGCGTGATGGGCGCCACGCTCATGAGCAACCCGACGTTGCGCGGGGCGAAGCCGAGGATGTTCTCGAGGTAGAAGGGCATGACGAAGATCGTGCCCATGATCGACACGAAGGCCAGCAGGCCGGCGCCGAGCCCGAACGTGAGGGCGCGGTTGCGGAAGTGGTCGAGGTCGAGCACCGGGTGACGGCTGCGCGCCTCGATGGCGAGGAAGGCCGCGAGCAGCGCGAGCGCCG